>NZ_JBELOI010000007.1:0-217108 GCF_040276065.1 Castellaniella sp. GW247-6E4
GAGGACAAGGAGATGGTGTTGCCGGGCGACAACGTGTCGATGAAGGTGAGCCTGATTGCGCCGATCGCCATGGAGGAAGGGCTGCGCTTTGCCATCCGCGAGGGCGGCCGCACCGTGGGCGCCGGCGTCGTCGCCAAAATCATCAAGTAATTTTGATGACCCGGCGGGGGCGCGGCCCCCGCCAGAATTCGTTCTTTAGGGATTTCCCATGAAAAACCAGAAAATCCGCATCCGCCTCAAGGCGTTTGACTACAAGCTGATCGACCAGTCGGCTGCCGAGATCGTCGACACTGCCAAGCGCACGGGCGCCGTGGTGCGGGGCCCGGTGCCGCTACCCACGCGCATTCGCCGCTATGACGTGCTGCGCTCGCCGCACGTCAACAAGACTTCGCGCGACCAGTTCGAAATGCGCACGCACCAGCGCCTCATGGACATTGTCGATCCCACCGACAAGACCGTCGATGCGCTGATGCGCCTGGATCTGCCCGCCGGGGTGGATGTGGAAATCGCGCTGCAGTAATTGCCGCCATCGGCGCCGTCGGGCGCCGTGCCGGAACGAACGCCATACCCTTTGGGTATGGCGTTTTGCGTTGGATCAGCCTCCAGGGGCCGGAGAATATTAGTGCCTGGATGGCGTGGTGTCTTGGCGGAGATTGGCCGTTTGATGGGGACCATGAGCCGCAGAAGGTTCGTCCGCGCGCGAAACCGGTGAGGTCTGTTCGCCGCCGCCGGCTGTCCCGTGGCTCCAGACCCCTCGAGCAGAT
This sequence comes from Castellaniella sp. GW247-6E4, assembly GCF_040276065.1. Taxonomy (NCBI): domain Bacteria; kingdom Pseudomonadati; phylum Pseudomonadota; class Betaproteobacteria; order Burkholderiales; family Alcaligenaceae; genus Castellaniella; species Castellaniella sp. GW247-6E4. The sequence continues at coordinate 765 of NZ_JBELOI010000007.1, forward strand.
GTGTTGCCAACCAGATTTCGAGGTGTGATACACCCCGGGGAAACCATTGCTTTATTTATAATTAAGTTAGCGCTATCATAGCGGCCAGGTCTCTACTTGGATATTGCGGCGAACGCCGAGGGAAGAAAAATATGAAGGAAAAGTCCGCGCTCATCACAGGCTCGACGAGCGGGTTGGGGTTCGCGATAGCGAACGCTCTGGCGGGCGCAGGTTGCAATATCCTATTGCACGGACTCGAAGCGCCCTCGGAGATGGAATCTTGTCGGAAGGCCATCGAGGATGCACATGGCGTGTCCGCCCATTATCTGCGGGCGGACTTGAGGGACGCCGAAGCGATTGAGGACCTGATGGCCAAGGTGCAGACGCTGACTGGCGGTGCCGATATCCTCGTCAACAATGCAGTGGTCAGGCACTTCGCAAGCATCGAGGATTTTCCCACGAGTAAATGGGAGGAGGCACTGGCCATCAACCTCAGCGCGGCGTTCCATACCATACGCCTGGCCCTGCCCGGGATGCGCGCTCGCCAATGGGGCCGCATTTTCAACATGACTTCTGTCTATAGCCTGCGAGGGACTCCGAATCGCATCGACTATGTCACCACGAAATCCGCCCTGCTAGGCATGACGCGTTGCGTGGCGGCTGAAACCATTAACCAGGGCATTACCTGCAATACCGTGTGCCCTGGCACCGTCCACACGCCGTCGATCGAAAACCGTCTCGTCGCCTTGATGAGCAAAGAGGGCCTCGATCGCGATGCTGCCTTGAGGCGTTTTCTCGATCGCAAACAACCCACGGCCAGGTTCATCGATGCGTCGCAGGTCGGCTCTCTGATCGTGTTTCTATGCAGCCCGGCCGCATCGAGCATCAACGGCGCGATGCTGCCGATCGATGATGGCTGGCTGGCGGCTGGGTAGCCCGTCCAGCCCTTTACCTCATCTTCCAATCCTCAGGAGCAAACGATGCATTCGAATGAAATGCTGGGCTTTGTCGGTGTCGGTGTCATGGGGCGTCCGATGGCGGAACGATTGATGGCGCGCGGCCACGCGCTCATGGTCTATGACGCCAGCGCGCGCGCGCGTGAGCAGCTTTCGGCTGTCGGTGCCCAGGTGGCCGCGAGTGCCCAGGAGGTGGCGGACAATGCCAGCGTCCTGTTCACCAGTCTGCCGAGCCCCGCGATATTTCAGGACGTCGCGCTGGGCGAGCATGGGATCTCGCGGGGAAAGGCTGTGAAGATCCTGGTGGACCTGTCTACCGTGGGATCGCGCGCAACGAGAGCGGTCGCAGCCGGATTGGGTCGACATGATATCGAGGTGGTGGACGCGCCTGTGAGCGGTGGGGCGGCTGGGGCCAAGGCCGGGACATTGTCGGTGATGGCGGCGGGCAAGCCCGAGGCCATCGCGGCGGTACGCACCCTGCTGGAGATTTTTGGGAAGATCATCGTGGTCGGAGAGCAGCCGGGCCAGGGCCAGTTGATCAAGCTGCTCAACAACATGCTTTCGTCGACCGCGTTCGCCATCACGTCGGAAGCCTTCGTCGCCGGCGTGCGCGGCGGCCTGGATCCCGAGACCATGATGTCCGTCTTTAATGCTGGCAGCGGCAAAAACGGCGCGACTATGGACAAATTCCCTAAGTACGTCCTGCCCCGAAGCTTCGATTTCGGCTTTCCCATCAGCAGCGTGTGCAAGGACATCGGGCTCGCGGTGGACGAATGCCAGGCCATGGGCGTGCCGCTGTGGGTTGGGAATACAGTGCGCCAGCTCTGGCAATTCGCGGCACTGCAGGATGGCCGTGGCTGCGACATGACCGAGCTGGTGAAATATGTCGAACAGTGGTCCGATGCCGCGGATCAGGCCTAGCCGTCCGCAGATGTAGCATCCGTTGGGATACAAGGAGAAATACGATGAATGACGTAACCTTCGAGAAGGGATTCAACAACCGCAAGGCTGTCCTCGGAGACGCTCATGTCGAGAAATCGTGGGCGGCGGCCGATGATTTCAATCGCCCTATGCAGCGGCTCGTCACGGAATATTGCTGGGGCGAAATCTGGGGGGACGAGACTTTGCCTTTCAAGACGCGCAGTCTCGTCAACCTTGCCATGCTAACCGCAATGAGTCAGCACCACGAGTTGTCGGTGCATGTCAGGGGCGCCCTCAGGAATGGGGTCACCAAGGAAGAAATCAGGGCCGTGTTGATGCAGGCCGCCATCTACTGTGGCGTACCGGCGGCCTTGGCCGCCTTCCGTGTTGCTTCGGACGCCATCAAGGCGTATGAGGCGGGCCCGGCTTAGCGCGGCTGGCCGTCCAGCCGCACGATCCAGCCCTCGGTCTCTTTGCGATGGGCTGGGAATCGGCGCAGGACCTCAGGGTCGTGGCCAGGGATGACGTGCAAGGGCGAGTCCGCCAACTGGTATGCGCGGGCGTATCCATCGAGCATGTCGCCGATGTTGTACACCGCGGGAAACGGTCGTCCTTGCTCCATGTTGGCATAGAGATGCGAGGCGTCCGAGGCCAGTACCACCCAGCCGCGTGCGGTATGCACTCGTACGATCTGCAGGCCGTTCGTGTGCCCGCCGACCAGGTGCAGGCTTAGCCCAGGTGTGAGTTCCGCGGTGCCGTCATGGAAGCAGACCCGACCTTGGTAAACCTTGCGGACAAGCTCGGTGACGTCGTCGGGTTCGTAGGGGTGGTTGAGCGCGCCGTGGCACATGCACCGGCCGGTGCAGTAGCTCATCTCGCGTTCCTGGACGTGATAGCGAGCTCGCGGAAACAGTGTGCGGTTCCCGGCGTGATCGAAATGCATGTGCGTCAATATGATATCCTCGATCGCGTCCGGGTCAATGCCTATGGCCCCGAGACCCTCCTGGATCGGGCGCGTGATGGATCTACCTCGTTTTTCACCCATTGGTGCATCGAATCCAGTATCGACGAGGAATGTGCGGGATTGCCCCACGACAGCCCAGACGAAGTAGTCCAGCGGCATTTCCGTATCATGAATATCGCCTCCGATGAAGTTCGCGGATGAGCGTCGATTGTGGTGGGCATACTTGATGGCGTAGATCTTGTATTCTTCCGGCTGGGCTTGCTTCATAATATTCCTTTCAACGCGCGATGAGAGCGCTATCACCGTGAGCATGGTAGCAGATCAATTACCTGCCGGATAGGGGGCTTTCGCTCAGGGTTTTCCTTTGCCGGGCCACTGCCGAGGTCGCTCGGATATCACGCTGGGATACAATTTCAACATGAGCGTTCTGCAGTCGACGCGGCACGGGGCAGCGGGCGAAGGGCGCCAGGGAGCGATCCATTGAGCACCACCAGGGGCCGCACTGGCGGCAATGCAGTTCGAATGATTGATGTTGCGCGAGCGGCGAATGTTTCGCTCATGACAGTGTCTCGAGCGCTGCGCTGCCCCGACAAGGTGTCGCCAGAGACCCGCAAGCTGGTGCTCGATACTGTGTTGAAGGTGGGCTATGTGCCAAACCACATTGCCGCAAACCTCGCCTCCAATCGTTCGAATGTGGTGGGCCAGATTGTGCCCAGCATCAACAATTCGCTGTATTCGCATACCATCAAAGGCACTGCAGATGTGTTGCGTGCCGCTGGATTGCACTTGCTGCTGGCAGACAGCAGATACTCGATGGCTGAGGAGGAAGCATTGATCGATGCTTTCATCGCGCAGCGGGTTTGCGGTTTGCTGCTGCACAACACCTCTCACACCGCGCGCGTGCGACAGGTGATTCGCCGTGCGGGCATCCCGGTCATCGAGACCGGCGATCTGGTCCGGAATCCGCTCGATACGGTGATCAGTTATTCCAACTTCAACGCATCCCGTGAAATGACGCTATACCTCGCGGGCCGAGGGTATCAGCAGATTGGATTCGTTAGCCTCAATGTCAAGACCAATTTGCGTGCGCGCGAGCGCCTAAAGGGATACCGTGCTGCGATGCAATCCCTAGGCCGTCCCCACGATCCGCTGCTTTGCAGCGAGGTCGAGCCGGGCTTGACCTCGGGTGCGCACGCCATGATTGACATGATCATGCGGGCCCCCGCCGTCGATGCCATTTTCTTTGCCGGCGATGTGCTCGCGATTGGCGCGCTGTTCGAGGCTCAGCGTCGCGGCTGGAAAATCCCGCAGCGCATCGCGATCGCCGGATTTGATGACCTTGAACTGCTCGAGCATACCGTGCCTCGACTGACCTGCCTGAAGCTGCCTCGCCTGGAAATCGGCCGTCGGAGCGCTGAGCGTTTGCTAGCGCGGATTCGCGAGACCGATGCCGGTCTTTCCAGGCGGATCGACTTGGGTTTTGAGATTATCCAGCGAGAAAGCACTTGACGTTCCTTGCCTGTTGACAGCGCTTTCGAAAGTCCATAAAGTGCGTATGTTAGCGTTAACTTTTTGAGGCGATGGCCTGGGAGGGAATCTTGGAGGACTTGCGATTCGATGGCCAGCATGCGGTCGTCACGGGAGGCGGGCGCGGCATGGGGCGGGAAGTCGCTCTGGGCTTGGCACAGAGGGGGGCGCATGTCATCGTCGCCGACCTCAATGGGGACAACGCCCGGGCGGTCCGTCAGGAGATCCAGGATCTGGGTGGGACGGCCGAGGCCGCCCGGCTCGATGTTGGCGATGTTGCTGCCGTGCGTTCGTTCTTCCGCGGATTACGGCACCCTCTCGACATCGTCGTATGTGCAGCGGGTGTCATCCGGGTCAAGCCATTCTTTGACCACGAGGAGGAGGACTGGGACGCCTTGTGCCGCGTCAATCTCAAGGGCACGTTTTTTTCGATTCAGGAAGCAGGACGATCCATGGCGGCTCGCAACAAAGGCGTCATCGTCACGTTTGCATCGACCTCGGCCTATGTCGCTTCGCGAGTCCCCGAAATTGCGTATGACGTCACCAAGGGCGGCATACGCCAGTTGACTATTTCCGCCGCGATCGAGCTCGCGCCCCTCGGGGTGCGCGTCAATGGTGTGGCGCCGGGCACGATCCTGACTGATTTCAATCGAGCCACGCTGGACACTCCTGAAAAGCTGAAGACGGTCGAGAACAGCCTACCGATGGGGCGTGTCGGAACGCCAAACGATGTGGCCGGCGCGGTCCTGTTTCTGTGCTCGCCTTTGGCTGGTTACATCACCGGCCAGTTCATCGTAGTGGATGGTGGGCGTCTGGGGCGGGCTGGCTGAGCAATTCCCGCCAGGCTCGGGCAGGATCCGCCAGCAGTTCGGGGGCGATACGTCGCCTGCTTTGTATGGCGCGGCGCGCGGCCGAAATATCACGCCCGCTGTTGAAAGACACCACGCCGACGATGCGTTGTTCCCGGTCTAGGGCAAACCAGGAGTGGGCGGCGTCTTTAGGGCCTCGTAGGACCCAGTGGGCGTTTGCGGGCGTATGACCCAGCATCTGTATGTTCAGGTCCGACTGGTCGGACCAGAACCATGGCAAGGACTCGTAGGTCTTTGGCGCGCCGGCGGCCGTAGCGCCCGCCGCCTCGGCCTGGAGTTCGGCCACCTGCCAGGATTCGATGCGGTGCCTGCCTGCGCGCCCCGCGACGGGGTGGGCGGTGACCTCGCCCCCGGCCAGCACGTCTGGATCCGACGTGCGTCCACACGCATCGACCAGGATCCCATCGCCCACTTCTAGGCCTGCTTCCTGCGCCAGTTCCACGTTCGGAACGACGCCGATTCCGACCACTAGGATGTCAGCCTGCAGCGTGAGCGGCCGCTCATCGGCCTGGGTCAGAGTGATGCATAGCCCGCCGGTCGCATTGCGTGAGATCCGGTCCAATGCCGCGCCCAAATGCAGTCCGACCCCAGCGGTGCGATGGAAGGCCTGGACGGCCTGGCTCGCATGGGCTGGCAGAATGCGCGACAGGACGTGAGGCGCCCGATCGATGACGTCGACCTGACATTCGAGTGAACGGGCCGCGGCCGCGACTTCCAGGCCGATGAAACCAGCGCCCACCACGACGACGCGGGCGCCGGCGCGCAGCCGTGCGCCCAGGCGAACGGCATCGTCCTTCGTCCTCAGATAGAACACGTCGTGAGAAATCTCGTCGGGCAGTGGCAGGCGCCTGGGGCGCGAGCCGGTCGCCAGCACCAGCCTGTCATAATGGTACTGGTCGCCTGCACGCGTATGAACCAGATGCTGGTCGCGTTGCACACGGACGACCGCGTCTCCCAGCAGGAGGCGGATATTCGCCTGCGCATATGTGCCGGAATCGATAATCGTGCACGCCTCGATGCCATCGGCGCGCAGTAACGCCTGCTTCGACAGTGGAGGTCGGTCGTAAGGCGGATGCGGTTCTTCACCCAGGATGCCAATCGTTCCGTGCACAAGCGCGGTGTGGGCGGCGAACGCGGCGCGGCGGGCTGCCTGGCCGCCGCCGACGATCAGGATATTGAAGTGAGAGGCCATGAGTACCTGAATGGCAATAGTGGTGTATCGGGTTTATACGCATTTCGTCAATCTTAGTTAGCGCTATCATAGCACCTTACAAAAACTTGTAAGGAGACTATCATGAAGGCTCTATCGAACACCTTTTCCGGAACGGCCATCGCGGCGCTTCTCTTATCGGCGGCTCTTCCCGCATCTGCGCAGATCACAGGCGACACTGTCAAGCTCGGCTTCTTAACGGATATCACCGGCACGTATGCCGATAATGATGGACAGGGGGGTGTCGAAGCCATCAAGATGGCGATCGAGGACTTCGGCGGGAGCATCAACGGCAAGAAAGTCGAACTCTTGTATGCCGATCACTTGAACAAGGTGGACGTTGCGGTCGCCAAAGCCCATGAATGGTTTGACCGCGAAGGGCTGGACATGCTGATCGGCGGCGCGAACTCGAGTGTCGGGTTGGCCTTGTCCAAGCTTTCCGCCGACAAGAAAAAGCCATTCATCGCCGTGACGGCTGCGACGCCGCGGTTGACCAATGAGGAGTGCACGCCCTACACCATCGCGTACGCCTATGACACTGTGTCGGTTTCGCGCGGCACCGCTTCGGCCATCGTCGACGAAGGCGGGGATACTTGGTTCTTCATCACGGCGGATTACGCGTTCGGCACGTCTTTGCAAGAAGAAGCCACCAAAGTGCTGGAAGCGCACGGCGGCAAGGTGGTGGGGAGCGCGAGGCATCCGGTTGGCGCTTCGCCCGACTTTTCGTCACTCGTGCTGCAGGCGGCCGCCTCCAAGGCCAAGATTCTTGCCTTGGCCACCAGCGGATCGGATCTTCTCAATGTGATCAAGACGGCCAATCAGTTCGGCGTCAACAAGACCATGAAGCTCGCCGCCATCCTGACCCACATTACGGAGATCAATTCGATCGGGCTGGAGCAAGCCCAGGGCATGTACCTGACGGATGGTTGGTATTGGGATCAGAACGAGGCGTCGCGCGCTTGGTCCAAGCGCTTCTTCGAGAAGATGAAACGCATGCCCACCGCCATGCAGGCGGCCGACTATTCGGCTGCGTTGACTTACCTGAAGGCTGTCAAGGCCATCGACAGCGACGATGGGGACAAGGTCATGGCTCAGCTGAAATCGACCACGATCAGCGATATGCTGACACAGCATGGGGTGATTCGCCCGGACGGACGGATGGTATACGACATGTACCTGCGTCAAGTCAAAACGCCAGCCGAATCCAAGTATCCCTGGGACTACTACAAGACGCTCAAGACCATTCCTGGCGACGAAGCCTATACCAGGAAGTCGGAAACCAAGTGCGTGTTGTGGAAATAAGGCGACTCGCATCCTCAGGCTGACAACGCTATGGAAATCCTCGGCTACCCATTACCCGCCATTCTCGCACAGCTCGTCGTGGGTCTCGTCAATGGTTCGTTCTACGCCATGCTTTCGCTCGGCCTGGCCATCATTTTCGGCCTGCTGAACGTCATCAACATGTCTCATGGGGCCATGTACATGCTGGGCGCCTTCGCGACATGGATGGGGCTGGCGTACTTCGACATCAACTACTGGATCATGCTGTTGATCGCCCCTGTGATCATTGGGCTGATCGGCGTCGCGATCGAGAAGACGATGCTGCGGTGGCTGTACAAGCTGGATCATTTATATGGCCTGCTGCTGACCATCGGGGTCGCCAGTTTCCTCGAGGGGTTGATGCTGTCCTTCTTTGGTGTGTCCGGAGTCTCCTATTCGCCGCCGAGTGTCCTGGGCGGGGCGCTAGACCTCGGGTTCATGATGCTGCCGGCCTATCGAGCGTTCGTGGTGCTTGTGAGTGTGGTGGTCTGTCTGGGCACCTGGCTGGCGATCGAGAAGACCAAGCTGGGTGCATACCTGCGCGCCGGTACGGAAAACCCAGAGCTTGTTGGTGCTTTCGGTGTCAATGTGCCGCTATTGGTGACCTTGACCTATGGTTTCGGTGTCGGCCTGGCCGGGCTAGCGGGTGTCCTGGCCGCGCCCACCGTGCAGGTGTCTCCCCTGATGGGTGCGAATCTCATCGTGGTGGTGTTTGCCGTGGTCGTCATCGGTGGCTTGAACTCCATCCTGGGATCCATCGTCACCGGCCTGGCATTGGGGGTGGCGGAGGCTGTGGTCAGCATGTTCTATCCGGATGCCTCTGCCACCGTCGTCTTCGTCATCATGGCGATCGTCTTGGTCCTGCGGCCGGCAGGCTTGTTCGGGAAAGAAAAATGAAGGGGAGCATCATGTTGGACAAGCGGCTTGGGTATGGCTTAGCGCTCGTTTTCCTGCTTGTCGCGCCGCACTTCGCCTATCCTTTGTTCCTGATGACCGTGCTGTGCTTCGCTCTGTTTGCCTGCGCATTGAACCTGATCATGGGTTTTGCCGGGATGGTGTCGTTCGGCCATGCCGCTTTTTTCGGTGGCTCGGCCTACATCGCGGGCTATGTGCTGGCCAGCTACGGATGGCCTTTCGAAGTCGGGATGCTCGCGGGGACGGCCGCGGGGGCCCTGATGGGGATGATTGTGGGGGTGCTTGCGGCCCGCCGCACCGGCATCTATTTTGCAATGATCACGCTGGCGCTCGCACAGATGATGTATTTTATTTACCTCAAGGCGCCCTTCACCGGCGGCGAGGACGGGTTGCAGGCTATCCCCCGCGGGAAGCTGCTTGGCATATGGTCCCTGAAGGACGACATCACCTATTACTACGTCCTCTTGACGTATTGCCTGCTGGGCTGGGCGCTGATCGTGCGCACCGTCCACTCTCACTATGGACAGGTGCTGCGCGCCATCAAGGAAAACGAAGCCCGGGCGTTATCGCTCGGCTACGACGTGACCCGCTACAAGCTGCTGGCATTCGTGATTTCAGCCGCGCTTAGCGGACTGGCCGGGTCGTTGAAAGCCGTGGCCATTGGTGTCGCTACCTTGACGGACGTGCAGTGGACCATGTCGGGCCTCGTGCTCCTGATGGTCATGGTGGGTGGCATGAAAACCTTTGTCGGTCCTGCGGTAGGCGCTCTGGTGATCATCACCTTGCAGATTGAGCTGGACAACTTCGGCCATTACCTGGCAGACGTGACCCAGATCGACTGGTTTAGCCGAATCGGCGTTTCGATTCCCATGGTCACAGGGCTGATCTTCATCGCCAGCGTACTGCTGTTCAGGGAGGGTATCGTGGGCAGCCTCAAGGCGTCACGGCATCGGCTCCAACGGAAGGGGGCCCGGCATCATGGCTGATCTGATTCTGGAAACTCGGGGCCTATGCAAGGATTTCAAGGGGTTCAGGGCGGTTGACAACGTAGACCTGCGCATCGAGCGGGGATCCATTCACGCGATCATCGGCCCCAATGGTGCGGGCAAGACCACCTGCTTCAACCTGTTGACAAAATTCCTCATTCCTACCGCGGGGCAAATCTATTTCGATGGACGCGATATCACCACCGACAGGCCGGCCGAAGTGGCGCGCCGGGGCATCATCCGTTCCTTCCAAATTTCGGCGGTATTCCCCTACATGACGGTACTCGAGAACGTGCGTGTCGGCTTGCAGCGGCAATTGAGCACGACGTTCGATTTCTGGCGCAGCGAGCGCAGCCTGGCGTCTCTCAATGATCGAGCCATGGCCTTGCTCGAGGAGGTCGATCTGGCCTCGTTCGCCGATGCGATCACCGTCGGCCTGCCATACGGTCGGAAGCGAGCCCTCGAGATTGCGACCACGCTCGCTATGGAACCAGTGCTGTTGCTGCTGGACGAGCCGACGTCCGGCATGGGTCACGAGGACGTCGACCGGGTGGCTGCTTTGATTAAGAAGGTGGCCGCCGGGCGCACAGTCCTGATGGTCGAACACAATATGGCGATGGTGGCCGGCATTTCCGATCGCATCACCGTGCTGCAGCGGGGCGCTGTCCTCGCCGAAGGCCGATATGCAGAAGTATCCAGCAATCCACTTGTGGTGGAAGCCTACATGGGCAGTCAGGCGAACAGGGTGAACACATGAGTATGCAAGCCATCGAGGTGGATCAGTTGCACGCTTGGTATGGCGAATCCCATGTGCTTCATGGCGTCAGCTTATACGTCAAAGAGGGGGAGCTCGTCAGTCTGCTCGGGCGCAATGGCGCCGGACGTACCACTACCTTGCGCGCCATGCTAGGCCTGACGGGCCAGCGGCGGGGCTCCATCCGCATCGGCGGCACGGAAGTCATCGCGTTGCCGAGTCACAAGATCGCGCACCTGGGGGTAGGATATTGTCCGGAGGAGCGTGGCATCTTTTCCTCGCTGACGGTCGAAGAGAATCTGACCCTGCCGCCGGTGGTTTCGCGCACGGCGGAAAGCATGTCGGTCGCGGAGCTCTACGCACTGTTCCCGAATCTAAAGGAACGTCGCCATAGCCAAGGCACCCGGCTATCGGGCGGGGAACAGCAGATGCTCGCCATTGCGCGGATACTGCGCACGGGTGCGCGGATACTCTTGCTGGATGAGATTTCCGAAGGGCTCGCGCCGGTCATTGTGCAAGCGCTGGCGGACACCGCAAGAATGTTGAAATCGAAAGGCTACACCATCATTATGGTCGAGCAGAATTTCCACTTTGCGGCAGAGCTGGCGGATCGTTTCTATGTCATGGAGCACGGGGGAATCGTGGAATCCTTCAGCGCGTCCGAGCTGGAAAGCAAAACACCGCTGCTCAATCGGCTGTTGGGCGTATGAGCGCGGCGCAGCAAGCCAGGATGTCTTCTTGACAGCCCCGATGTTGTTCCATAAACTAACCTTAAGTTAGCGCTATCATTTGATAGGTGAAGGACGTTCCGGTTCTTGGGACATCCGTCAGGCGCTTCTTGGGGCGGACCCTTGGGTCCTCTATTCGGAGACGTTGAAATCATGGGCACACGCAGCGGCGCTCAAATACTGGTCGAACAACTCGCCGCGAGGAAGGTGAGGCGGATTTTTGGTGTTCCGGGGGGGGACTGCAGCCTGGACATCATCCAGGCCGCCAGCGAAGCGGGGATCGAATTTGTCGTCACGCGGACGGAGAACGCCGCCGCTATCATGGCGTCGGTCACCGCCGAACTCTCGGGAGGCATCGGGGTCGTGCTGACGACCCGCGGCCCGGGCTTCGCCAATGGCGTCAATGGCCTGTCGTACGCGGCGCTCGACCGTGCTCCGATCGTGATGATCAGTGATGGCTATGAGCCTACGCAGAACTACATCAGCCACCAGCGCATAGACCAGCTAGCCATCGCCGGCCCGCTCGTGAAGGCCGCCATGCGGCTCGAGGCGCCCATGAATCTGCCCGCCGTTGGTGCGTTTCTGGATACGGCGCTGAGCGAGCCTCAAGGCCCAGTCTATCTAGAGGTGACCGGAACGGGTATGCGCTGCAATCTGCCCGAAGACAGTATTCCCGTCACGCCGGCTGTTCTCCGGCATCAGCCGCTCGATCAGCGGTCTCTGGAGCTGGCGCGATCATGGCTGGGTCAGGCCAAGCGGCCCGTGATGATCGCTGGCCTGCAGGCGATCGAAGACCAGGCGTGCGCGGCTCTGCGTAGCCTGGCGTCGCGGTGGAACTGTCCCGTGCTCGCGACCTACAAGGCGAAAGGCGTGCTGTCGGATGCCAACCCTCTGATGCTGGGTTCATATATCGGCGGGGCGGCCGAGGCGCCGGTGCTGCGCGAGGCGGACCTCATCGTTCTGTTTGGTGCGGATCCGGTCGAATTTCCGCCACAGCCGTGGCCTTACGAGGCGCCGGTCGTGGAGATCGCGGCCCGACCGTTCGCTCGTCACTACATGGTGCCCACGGTATCCGTGATAGGCAGCCTTGCGGAGGCGGGCACCGCGCTCGAGGCCAGCCTCGGCTCGAGCGCTTGGACCTCGGCCCACCTGGAGGGCTACAAGTCGTCCATCCTCGCCTGTGCGGAGATGGAGGACGGTGGTCCGATCACGCCCCAGATGGCCGCCCGGGCGGCATGCGCGGCGCTGCCGCCCGACGCCCGTATTGCCGTCGATGCCGGCGCCCATATGATGCCGGTACTGGCCTGGTTTACCGCGAATCGGCCGCGCGACGTGCTGATTTCTCGTGGTTTGGCGACCATGGCCTTCGCCTTGCCGGCCGCGTTGGCAGCCGCGCTCGAGCAGCCTGACCGCCCTGTCGTCGCCTTCACGGGCGATGGCGGACTGATGATGTGTGCGGCTGAGCTGGCCACCGCCGTCCAAGCGCGCTGCAACTTGACTGTAGTGGTGTTGAATGACTCCAGCATGACGTTGATTGGGGTGAAACAGCGGCGGCGCAAGCTGCCGAACGCAGGCGTCGATTATTCGGCAAGCAACTTCGCGGATGTGGCGCGTGGATTTGGAGGACGTGGCTTTCGGGTGGAGGCGCCTGCCGACCTCGAGCACGCGCTTCGGGAAGCGATGGCGGGAGATACGCCCTCGCTGGTGGATGTGGTCGTTGACCCGGAACCGTATCACGCGCAAATCAAGGCCATCCGGGGATGACGGAAATCCGTGCGGCCGCGGTGCCGCGGACGAGATTATTTTTCAATGGAGTGAGGCAATGATGCCGATCCGAGCGGAACTCAGGGATCTGTACGACGATTACGCGATTGCGTTGGACGATTTCGATTTGTCGGCATGGGCGGGGTTTTTCACTGACGACTGCACTTACCGGATCGTCTCGATGGAGAATCACCGGGAAAACCTGCCGCTGTCGACCATGCTGTGCGAAGGCATCGGGATGGTGCGTGATCGGGCGGCCAGCATCCAGCATGCTTCGGTATTCGAGCCACGTGTGCTGCGGCACCTGGTCAGCGGCGTCCGTGTCGACGAGGTCGTCTCGGGCGATGCATGGAAGGCGCGAGCGAACTTCGCGATCCTCGAAAGCTTGTCCAACCGGGAGACGCATCTCTTGGTGGTCGGGCGCTATCTGGACCATGTGGTGAGGCGGGACGGGCAGCTCAAGCTGCGGGAACGGGTCTGTGTTTATGACAACTATCGTATCCCGACTTCACTGGTGTACCCCATTTAAAAGCAAGGACGCATGCATCATGAACGCAAGCCCTACCCCGACCCCGACCCCGACCGTCACGCCTCGCATTGGCTCACGCCGGTGGCCTGATTCACAGGGCGATGCCAGAATCCCCGCCTGGGTCTATTCTGACCCGGCGATTTTCAAGCGTGAGATGGAGGTCTTCTATAACGGGCCTACCTGGAATTTTGTCGGGCTGGAGTGCGAGATCCCCGCGGCGGGCAACTACAAGCGCAGCTGGGTCGGGACCCGCTCGGTCATCATGGTCCGGGACGAAGACGGGTCGGTCAATGTCGTCGAGAATCGTTGTGCTCATCGTGGCTCGTCGCTGTGCTGGACCGACAAGGGAACGGTCAGCAGCTTCACCTGCCCCTACCATCATTGGAACTACGATCTCAAGGGAAACCTGCAGGGACTGCCGTTCTTGCGGGGTGCCATGGGCAAGGGCGGCATGCCCCGCGATTTCAACAAATCAGAGCATGGCCTGCACAAGCTGCGCGTCACTGTGCACAACGGCATTGTGTGGGCGACCTATGGCGAAGACACGCCCGATTTGGAAACGTATCTGGGTGATGAGATCCTTGCCGTCTTGAATCGCGCCACGGGTCGTGCGCCGCTACGGCTGTTGGGATACAACAGGCAACTACTGCCATGCAACTGGAAGCTCTACACGGAAAACAGTCGTGATCCTTATCATGCCACGCTGTTGCACAGCTTCTTCGTGACATTCGGGTTGCTGCGCACCGATACCGCATTCAAGGCCATCCCCACGCTGGGGGGGCGCCACGGTATCATGGCGTCCACCTATTCGGCGGCCACTGCCTCGACGCACAACGAGGTCACGAAAGAGCTGGCCTCGCTCAAGAGCGATCTGGCCCTGGAGGACATGCAGGTCGTCAGGCCCGTCGATGAGTTCGGTGACAGTTCGATGATCAATTTCTCCGTCCTACCCTCGGTGTTCTTCCAGCAGCATGGCAATTCCCTGGCGATTCGCCATGTCATCCCCAAGACCGAATCGTCCACCGAACTCTCATGGACGCACTACGGATTCGCCGATGATGACGAGGTCATGCATAATCGCCGCCTCAAGCAGGCTAATCTGATGGGCCCATCGGGCTATGTGGCGATTGATGATAGCGAGATTCTGGCTCAGTTGCAGCCCATCACGGCCAGCGCTCCGGAAGCGGTGCAGGTTGTAGAAATGGGCGGTCGGGATTTCACACCGCAGGAAACCATGGTCACCGAAACCCTGATCCGGAATTTCTATCGCTATTATCGCGAGCAAATGGGCCTGTAGGCGCCCTCAGGAGACATGTGTATGGGCCAGTGGCATGCAGTGGCGGCGCCGAATGAAATCATCGAGGGCGTGCCCTTTCCAGTCGTGATCGAAGGAACACCCATTGCCTTGTATCGGCTCGGCGACGAAATCCATGCGATCGGCGATATCTGCACGCATGAGCACGTCAGGCTGTCGGAGGGGTTCGTCGACGGGGACGTGATCGAATGCCCGCTGCACCAATCCTGTTTCTCCATCCGTGGTGGACGAGTGCTGAATCCGCCGGCGCGCGAGGATCTCCCCTCGTATCAGGTGCGGATCGAGGATGATCAGGTATTCGTTAACATGCAGACCGCTTGAGCCATGGCCGGCGAACCGCGCCCACGACGGGCAGTCACCGCCGAGCTCACGCGGTTCGTTGCGGAATCGCGCTGGGAGGATCTTCCCGCCGAGGTCCGGCGGGTTGCCCGGCGCTCGCTGCTGAATTTTTTCGCTGTGGCGCTTGCCGGCTGCGGGGACGGCACCCTCGATGTGGCGGTCCGGGCGTACCAGCCGTTTTTCTCGAGCCGCGAGGCGACGCTGATCGGACGCGCCGAATGCGCCGACATGCTTAATGCCGCGGCGCTCAACGCGATGAGCGCCAACGTGTTCGACTACGACGATACGCACTTGCCGACGGTGATTCACCCCACTGCGCCGGTGGCGGCTGCCATCCTGGCGTGGGCCGAGACGCAAAAGGTTCCGGGTCCCCAGTTCCTGCATGCTTTAACCTTGGGGATGGAGGTCGAATGCCGGATCGGGTTGGCTATTTCGCCCGGACATTACGCCCGCGGCTGGCACATCACGTCGACCTGCGGCGTGTTTGGTGCGGCGATTGCGGCTGGCCTGCTCATGCGGCTGGATGCGCGCCGGATGTGTTGGGCATTGGGCAGCGCGGCCGCGCAGTCCGCTGGCCTGGTGGAAACTCTGGGGACCATGTCCAAGAGCGTCAGTGTGGGAAATGCCGCACGCAATGGCTTGCTGTCCGCCTGGCTCGCGAGCCGCGGCTTTGCGGGCCCTGATCAGCCACTCGAAGGCCGCCATGGGTTTCTGGCCGTGGCGTGCGATGCTCCCGACGAAAACCGGATTCTGCAGAATCTCGGCGCGCGTTGGGAAGTCCTGGACAATACCTTCAAGCCTTACCCTTGCGGTGTCGTGCTCAATCCTGTCATCGAGGCTTGCCTGGAATTGCGCCGGCGCCTCCTGCCCTTGCGCGCCGAGATTCCTGCTAGCGTCGAATGGGTCGAACTGCGGGGACATTCGCTATTGCGTCAGCGCACCGATCGTCCGCTAGCGCGAACGGGCCGGGAGTCCCAGGTCAGTGCCCAGCACGCCGTTGCTGTCGTCCTCATGCGTGGCAGCGCGGAGCTGGCTGACTTCAGCGACGAGGCGGTCGCAGATCCTGGGTTGCGCGCGCTTGGCAGTACGGTTCGATTCCAGACGGACGACAGTATGCCCCTCAGCGCCGCGAGCGTCACGGTCAAGCTGCGCGGGGCGCCCGCCATGCATCAGGCCATCGAGGTCGCGCGCGGATCGGTCGAGCGTCCCCTGAGCGACCAGGACCTGAGAGCGAAGCTTGTGGCGATATGTCGCGCGAGGCATCCTGCTTACGACCCGGCGCCGCTCATTGCCGCCATCGAGGGGATCGAGCAGTCGGACGACGTGGGCGGCATGATGCGCATGGCGCGTCTGTCGCCCACGTGATGGTGTCGGCAGTCGCGGGGTACCGTGCCAAGGGGATGATCAAAAGGGCGATCCCCCGATGGGCGGACGCCATCGGGCTGCTGATGGGCTGCCACAGGCCCAGGCTCGTCTGATATTGGACAGGGTTGGTGCTTGTTCTAGTCCGACCGTCGTGCTAAAATCAAGGGCTTCGCCGTGTTTTAGTTGTTTTGGCGAACAGGATATAGCAGCACCCTAGCCCCGGCCAATCGTAGTCGGGAATGAAAACTGTGGGGGAAACACCCCCCGGAGAAAACAATGTCGAATCCGACACCTACGCCCGCGGCCTGGCGCCTTGGGCTCGTGGGACGCAAGGTTGGCATGACCCGCATCTTTACCGAGGAAGGCGAGTCCATCCCGGTGACCGTGCTGGATGTGTCCAACAATCGCGTCACCCAGGTCAAGACGCCTGAAATCGACGGCTATGCGGCGATCCAGCTCGCCTACGGCGAGCGGCGCGCATCGCGCGTGACCAAGGCCGAGGCCGGGCATTACGCCAAGGCCGGCGTCGAAGCCGGCAGCATCCTCAGGGAATTCCGTCTCGATCCCGCGCGCGCGACCGAGTTCACCGCCGGTTCGGTGGTGGCCGTCGAGTCCGTGTTCGAGGTCGGCCAACTGGTCGATGTCACCGGCACCACGATCGGCAAGGGGTTTGCCGGTACGATCAAGCGCCACCATTTCGGTGCCCAGCGCGCGTCGCATGGCAACTCGCGCTCGCACCGTGTGCCGGGTTCCATCGGTCAGGCCCAGGATCCGGGCCGCGTCTTCCCTGGCAAGAAAATGTCCGGCCATCTGGGCGACGTCACCCGCACCGTCCAGAACCTGGACGTGGTGCGCGTGGATGTCGAGCGTGGCCTGCTGATGGTCCGGGGCGCTGTTCCGGGCCACAAGAACGCCGACATTGTCGTGCGTCCCGCCGTCAAGGCCATGCCCAAGAAAGGAGCCTAATCATGGAACTCAAGCTCCTGAACGATCAGGGTCAGTCGACGGCGACCATCGCCGCTCCGGAAACGGTGTTTGGCCGCGACTTCAACGAGGCGCTGGTCCACCAGGTCGTCGTCGCTTTCCAGGCCAATGCCCGCATGGGCAACCGCGCCCAGAAGGACCGCGGCACCGTCAAGCACTCCACCAAAAAACCCTGGCGCCAGAAAGGCACGGGCCGCGCCCGTTCGGGCATGACCTCCTCGCCGATCTGGCGTGGGGGTGGCCGTGCTTTCCCGAATTCGCCTGACGAGAATTTCAGCCACAAGGTCAACAAGAAAATGTACCGCGCCGGTCTGCGCGCCATTTTCTCGCAGTTGGCCCGCGAGGACCGCATCGCCGTCGTCGAGGCGTTCGCGCTCGAGGCGCCCAAGACCAAGCTGGCCGCAGCCAAGCTCAAGGATCTGGGCGTGAGCGATTCCGTCCTGATCATCACCGATGCCCTGGATGAGAACGTCTATCTGGCCACGCGCAACCTGCCCAATGTGGCCGTCATCGAGACGCGCTATGCCGATCCGCTGTCCCTGATCCACTACAAGAACGTGTTGATCACCAAGCCGGCGATGGCCCAACTCGAGGAGATGCTGGGATGAATGCCGAACGTCTGATGCAAGTCATTCTGGCGCCCGTGGTCACCGAAAAGTCCACGCAGGTCGCTGAAAAGAACAACCAGGTCGCTTTCCGCGTCGTCGCGGACGCCACCAAGCCCGAGATCAAGGCCGCCGTCGAACTGTTGTTCAAGGTCGAGGTCGATTCCGTGCAGGTGGCCAATCGCAAGGGCAAGGAAAAGCGCTTCGGCCGTTTCATCGGCCGTCGCCGCAACGAACGTAAAGCCTACGTCTGCCTCAAGGCCGGCCAGGAAATCGACTTTACGGAGGTGAACTAAATGGCACTCGTCAAAGTCAAGCCGACGTCCGCCGGCCGCCGGGGCATGATCAAGGTCGTGCACCCCGAGCTGCACAAAGGTCCGGGCCATGCCCCTCTGCTGGAAAAGCAATCGCGCAACTCGGGCCGCAACCATAACGGCCACATCACGGTTCGCCACAGGGGCGGCGGTCATAAGCAGCACTACCGCATCGTCGATTTCCGTCGCAACAAGGACGGCATCGCAGCCAAGGTCGAGCGCCTGGAATACGACCCCAACCGCACCGCGCACATCGCGCTGCTGTGCTATGCCGATGGCGAGCGCCGCTACATCATCGCTCCGCGCGGCCTCGAGGTCGGCGCCAAGGTGGTTTCTGGCTCCGACGCCCCCATCCGCACCGGCAACACCCTGCCGATCCGTGCCATTCCGGTTGGGGCCACGATCCACTGCATCGAGATGCAGCCGGGCAAGGGCGCTCAAATGGCCCGTTCGGCCGGTGCCTCGGCCGTCCTGCTGGCCCGTGAGGGTGTCTACGCTCAGGTCCGTCTGCGCTCCGGCGAGGTTCGTCGCGTGCACATCGATTGCCGTGCGACCATCGGCGAAGTCGGCAATGGCGACCACAGCCTGCGTCAGATCGGCAAGGCCGGCGCGATGCGCTGGCGCGGCGTGCGTCCGACGGTGCGTGGCGTAGCCATGAACCCGGTGGATCACCCGCATGGTGGCGGCGAAGGCCGCACCGGCGAAGGCCGCGAACCCGTCAGCCCGTGGGGTACTCCCGCCAAGGGCTATCGGACCCGTCGTAACAAGCGCACAGATAATATGATTGTCTCGCGCCGCAAGCGCAAGTAAGGGGCGAACACTATGTCACGTTCGATCAAAAAAGGCCCGTTCGTCGACGCGCATCTGATCAAGAAGGTCGATGCCGCCGTCGGAGGCAAAGAGAAAAAGCCGATCAAAACCTGGTCGCGCCGTTCCACCATCCTGCCCGAGTTCATTGGGCTGACGATTGCCGTGCACAACGGCCGCCAGCACGTTCCCGTGTACATCAACGAGAACATGGTCGGCCACAAGCTCGGCGAGTTCGCCCTGACCCGGACGTTCAAGGGTCACGCGGCTGACAAAAAGTCCAAGAGGTAAGTGATGGAAACTACAGCAGTCATCCGTGGTGTCCACATTTCCGCGCAAAAGACCCGCCTGGTGGCGGACCTGATCCGTGGAAAGTCGGTCGCGCACGCGCTGAACATCCTGACGTTCAGCCCCAAGAAGGCGGCGGGCATCCTCAAGAAAGCCCTTGAGTCGGCCATCGCCAACGCCGAGCACAACGACGGCGCCGACATCGACGAACTCAAGGTCACCACGATCTACGTGGACAAGGCCCAGTCGATGAAGCGCTTTTCCGCGCGCGCCAAGGGCCGCGGCAATCGCATCGAAAAGCAGACCTGCCACATCGTGGTCAAGGTCGGGGCGTAAGGAGTCACAATGGGACAGAAAATTCACCCGATTGGGTTCCGCCTCGCGGTCAACCGTAACTGGACTTCGCGCTGGTACGCCAACGACAAAACCTATGGCAGCATGCTCGCCGAGGACATCCGCGTTCGTGAATACCTGAAAAAGAAGCTCAAGAGCGCCTCGGTCGGGCGCGTCGTCATCGAACGCCCGGCCAAGAACGCCCGCATCACCGTGTACTCGGCCCGCCCTGGCGTGGTCATCGGTAAGCGCGGCGAGGACATCGAGAACCTGAAGATCGACCTGCAGCGCCTGATGGGCGTGCCGGTGCACGTCAATATCGAGGAAATCCGCAAGCCTGAGACCGATGCGCAACTGATCGCCGATTCGATCGCCCAGCAGCTCGAAAAGCGCATCATGTTCCGCCGCGCGATGAAGCGCGCGATGCAGAACGCCATGCGCCTGGGCGCTCAGGGCATCAAGATCATGAGCGCCGGCCGTCTGAACGGCATCGAGATCGCCCGTACCGAGTGGTATCGCGAAGGTCGGGTGCCCCTGCACACCTTGCGCGCCAACATCGATTACGGCACGTCCGAGGCGCAGACGACCTACGGGATCATCGGAATCAAGGTCTGGGTCTACAAGGGCGACATGCTGCCCAACGGCGAAATGCCGCCGGAAACGGCCGCGCCGCGCGACGAGGAACGTCGTCCGCGCCGTGCCCCGCGCAGCGATCGTCCCGGCCGCCCCGGCGGCCGTGGTCGTGGCCCGCGCAAGGATGCCGCCTCGGCGGCCCCGGCGCCTGAAGGAGAATAAACATGTTGTCACCCTCTCGCAGGAAATACCGCAAAGAGCAAAAGGGCCGCAATACCGGCCTGGCCACGCGCGGAGCTCAGGTTTCCTTTGGCGAGTTCGGTCTGAAGGCCACCGGTCGTGGCCGTTTGACCGCCCGCCAGATCGAGGCTGCCCGTCGCGCCATCAACCGCCACATCAAGCGTGGTGGCCGCATCTGGATCCGCATTTTCCCGGACAAGCCCATTTCGCAGAAGCCCGCCGAAGTCCGTATGGGTAAAGGCAAGGGTAATCCGGAATTCTGGGTCGCCGAAATTCAGCCGGGCAAGGTGCTCTACGAGATGGAGGGCGTCAGCGAGGACCTCGCGCGCGAAGCCTTCCGCCTGGCCGCTGCCAAGCTGCCGATCGCCACGACCTTCGTGTCGCGTCGCGTCGGCGCCTAAGGAACCATCATGAAAGCCAGTGAACTTCGTACCAAGGACGCCGCCGGGCTGCAGGCTGAGCTCGAAAGCCTGCTGAAGGCGCAATTCAACCTGCGCATGCAGCGTGCCACCCAGCAGCTTTCCAACACCAGTCAATTGGGCAAGGTGCGCCGCGACATCGCGCGCATCCGCACCGTCATGGCCCAGAACGCAGGAAAGTAAAATGACCGAAACTCAAAAAGACACGAGCAAGCGTCAGCGCACGCTGGTCGGCAAGGTCGTCAGCAACAAGATGGACAAGACCGTCGTGGTCAGCGTCCAGACCCGCGTCAAGCACCCTGTGCTGGGCAAGTTCGTCAACCGCTCTGCCAAGTACAAGGCGCACGACGAGACCAATCAGTACAACGAGGGCGATACCGTGGAAATCGCCGAAGGCCGTCCCATCAGCAAGTCCAAGTCCTGGACCGTGGTGCGCCTGCTCGAGGCCGCGCGCATCATCTGAAGCACGCCGCTCCGCATACAGCCCCGTCGGCAATGCCTACGGGGCTGTTTTTTTGGTGGCCCGCTCCGGGAACGCGGGATAAAGCGTCCTCTGTTCCTTTGCTACACTGGGCCGCATCTCTCCTGGCGCCGAGGGCCACATCATGGACATTACCTGTTTCGACGACTTGCTCGTGGCCGCGCGCGGGCAGCCCGACCCCCAGCGGCTGTTGTTCGTGTTCGTGGACAGCGCCTTGCCAGCCGATGCCAGCGCGGCTCAGAAAGCGGCCCATGCGCGTGGCGAGGGCGGCGAGCTCACCCCGGTGCTGTGCGTGGACAAGACCCCGGCAGAATTGAGTGACTTTGCCGCGCTGGCGGCGGAGTCCGCCCATACCGGCAAGGGCTGGCGCCTGGTCTTCGTGGCGGCCATGGCCGATGCCGGCGTACCCGGGACCGCCGAGGGGCGCCGGCGGGTGGACGAGGCTTTGCAGCGGATGGTCCAGATGGTGAAATACGGTACGATCAGCAGCTTGCTCGCCTTCGATCACGCGGGCGATCCAGTGACGTTTTCACCCGTCTGATTCCCTTTCACGGATCAGGCCTTTGGCGGCGCGGCCTCCTCCTTGAGCGCGCGTCGCAGGATCTTGCCGACGTTGCTGCGCGGCAGGCTTTCGCGGAACTCCACGTGCCGGGGCACCTTGTAGCCTGCCAGCAGCGTGCGGCAATGGGCGATCACCTCGGCCTCGGTCAGGGCGGGATTCTTGCGCACCACATAGAGCCTGACCTCCTCGCCGGAGGTCGCGCTGGGCATGCCGATGGCGGCGGCCTCGAGAATGCCCGGGTGCTCCATGGCGGCGGCCTCGACCTCGTTGGGATAGACGTTGAAACCGGACACCAGGATCATGTCCTTTTTGCGATCGAGGATGAAGACATAGCCCTGCTCGTTCATGGATCCAATGTCGCCCGTCATGAGGAAACCGTCGGTGTCGAATGTCTTGGCGGTCTCTTCGGGCCGGTTCCAGTATCCGGCAGTGACTTGTGGGCCCTTGACGCAAATCTCGCCCGGCTGGCCGATGGGGACGTCCTGGCCGTTCTCGCGTATCCTCAGGTCGGTCGAGGGCACCGGCAGGCCAATCGATCCATTGAAGACGATCCGGTCCAGGGGGTTGATCGTCACGGCTGGCGAGGTCTCGGTCAGGCCGTAGGCCTGGGCGATGGGCCGGCCGGTGACCTTGAGCCAGTGTTGTGCGACCGCATCCTGCACCGCCATGCCTCCGCCCAGCGAGATGCGCAGGTGGCTGAAGTCCAGGCGCGCGAAATCGGGATGGTTGGCCAGGGCGTTGAACAGGGTGTTGACCCCGGTGAACGCGGTGAAGCGCACCGTGCCCATGGCCTTGATCAGCGACCGGATGTCGCGCGCGTCGACGATCAGCAGGTTGCTGGCCCCCAGCTTGAAGAACGTCAGACAATTCGCGGTCAGCGCAAAGATATGGTAGAGGGGGAGCGCGGTGACGATGCACTCGTGCTCGCCCTCGCAATAGGGCTGTACCCAGGCATGGGCCTGGCAGACGTTGGACACCAGATTGCCGTGGCTGAGCATGGCGCCCTTGGCCACGCCGGTGGTGCCCCCGGTATATTGCAGCGCCGCCAGGTCCTCGTGGGTCAGATCGGGGCGGGTGTAGGTCTGGCGGGCCCCCTCGGCCAGGACCTCGGGCAGGCGCTGCGCGCCCGGGATGCGCCAAGGCGGCACCAGGCGCTTGAGGTGGCGCACGACCAGATTCGTGAGCGGGCCGCGCGGCCAGCCCAGGAGGTCGCCCAGCGCGGTGACCACCACGCGCCGGACCGCCGTGCCATCCATGGCGGCCTGCAGCGTGTGCGCGAAATTCTCGGCCACGATCACGGTTTCCGCACCCGAATCGACGAGTTGGTGGTTCAGCTCGCGGGCGGTGTACATGGGGTTGGTGTTGACGATCGCGGCGCCCGCCATCAGGGTGCCGAACAGGCAGACGGGGTATTGCAACAGATTGGGCATCATGAGGGCCACCCGATCGCCCTTGCCGACCCCCTGGGATTGCAGCCAGGCGGCAAAGCGCTGGGCGAGCGCGTGGGTCTCGGCGTAGCTCAGGGATGCACCCAGGCTGAGGTAGGCCGTGTTGCCGGCGTAGCGCCGGCAACAGTCCTCGAACAGGTGGACCAGGGAGGCATGGGCCCGGGCCTGGTCGGTGATGTCGGCCGGGACTCCCTTGGGGTAATGTGGCAGCCAGATGCGCTCCATATCCTTCATTCAGACCTCTTTAGTGTGCGGGGCCGCTCAGGTCCCTGGGGAAATCGTCCACGGCGATGACCCGGTCGCGCAGCGCGTTGCGCTCGGCGATGCGGCGGTGGTCCTCGTCGGAAATGCCGCCGGCCGCATGGACGGCATCGGCGATGTCGCGCACGTTGGCGCGCGGATCGGCGGGATCGATGCGGCCGGATTTCTCGAACGCGCGGATGCGCTTGTCGATCTCGAGCGTATCGTGGGTGGCGAGGAAGGCGGCCTCGATGGCGCCCAGGGGCTCGTCGGTGTCCCGGGGTGCGTAGACGCCGCCGGTCAGGCGGTCTCGCGTGCCGCCGGGATGGATCAGGGTATCAGTCACGGCCCGCGCCAGGGCGTCGGACGGCGCCCGGAAGGGCCGGCCCCACGGAAAGAGGGCGATGCGCAACGCGCAGGCGAGCGCGCGGTGGGGGAAGTTGTCGAGCAGGGCCAAGGCGGCGTCCTGCATGCGGCAGAATGCATCCTGAATCGCCCAGTGCGCCAGCGGCGCGTCCGCCGCTTGGCGGCCCTCGTCCTGGTAGCGTTTGAGCGTGGCTGACACCAGGACCATCTGCGACAGTATGTCGCCCAGCCGCGCGGACAGACTCTCGCGGCGTTTGAGCGTGCCGCCCAGCGTCAGCATGGCCGCTTCCGCGAGCGTGGCAAAGGCCTCCGAGAACCGTGTGAGCTGCCGGTAATAGCGGACCATTTCGGGGGCTACCGCCGCATCC
Organism: Castellaniella sp. GW247-6E4; assembly: GCF_040276065.1. Classification (NCBI taxonomy): domain Bacteria; kingdom Pseudomonadati; phylum Pseudomonadota; class Betaproteobacteria; order Burkholderiales; family Alcaligenaceae; genus Castellaniella; species Castellaniella sp. GW247-6E4. Next base: position 25,234 of record NZ_JBELOI010000007.1, read on the forward strand.
GGCCCCGCCAGCCGGGCCCCGGTCAGGCCATGGCCGATCGCGCGCAGGGCGTTGCGCAGGCCGTGGCGTGTGTGAGCCCAGAACGCCTGGTCGAAATCCCGCAGGCCCTGCTCGGCGTCCTCGGCCTGCGCCGCGTGCATCTCGGCCAGCACGTAGGGGTGGCAGCGGATGGCGCCCTGCCCGAAGATGATCAAGCTGCGGGTCAGGATGTTGGCGCCCTCGACCGTGATGCCGACCGGCAGTTGCTGGTAGGCGCGCCCCAGGAAGTTCGCGGGGCCCAGGCAGATGCCTTTGCCCCCGATCACATCCATGCCGTCATTGACGACGATGCGGCCCCGCTCGGTCACATGGTATTTCACGATGCCCGACAGGACCGCGGGCTTTTCGCCCAGGTCGACCCCGCCCGCGGTCATGACGCGCGCCGCGTCCATCATGTAAGTGTGGCCGCCGATGCGCGCCAGCGCCTCGGTGACCCCTTCGAAGTGATGGATGCGTGTGCGGAATTGATCGCGCACCATGCTGTAGGCCCCCACCGCGCGCGCGGTGAGCTGGGCCATGCCGGCGTAGGACGAGGGCAGCGAGATCGAGCGCCCGGCGGCGAGGCACTCCATCAGCATGCGCCAGCCCTGGCCGACCATCGCCGGGCCGCCGATGATGAACTCGAGCGGCATGAACACGTCGTGGCCGCGTGTCGGGCCGTTCATGAACATGGCATCCAGTGGCAGGTGCCGGCGGCCGGTCTCCACCCCCGGGTGATCGGCGGGCACCAGCGCGCATGTGATGCCGATATCGCGCGGCCCGCCCAGCAGGCCGTCGGGATCGGTCAGGCGAAAGGCCAGTCCCAGGATCGTGCAGACCGGGCCAAGCGTGATGTAGCGTTTGTCCCAGGTGACGCGCATGCCGATGACTTCCCGGCCCTGCCATTGCCCTTTGCAGACGACGCCGTGGTCGGGGATGGCGGCCGCGTCCGATCCCGCCCAGGGACTGGTCAGCGCAAAGGCGGGGACGTCCTCGCCGGCGGCCAGGCGCGGCAGATAGCGGTTCTTTTGTTCCTCGGTGCCGTAGTGCAATAACAGTTCCGCCGGCCCCAGCGAGTTGGGTACCATCACGCTCACCGACAGGGCCGAACTGCGCGTCGACAGCTTCAGAACCACGGCCGAGTGCGCCAGGGCCGAGAATCCCAGGCCACCATAGGCTTTGGGAATGATCATGCCGAGGAACCCATGGGCCTTGATGTACTCCCAGGCCTCCGGCGGCAAGTCGTAGTCCTTGCGGGTGATGCGCCAGTCGTCGACCATGGCGCACAGAACCTCGACCTCGTGGTCGAGGAAGGATTGCTCCTCCTGGCTGAGCCTCGGCGCGGGGATGGCGTGCAGCGCCCGCGCGCTGGGGCGGCCCCGGAACAGCTCGCCCTCCCACCATACTGTGCCCGCCTCCAGCGCCTCGCGTTCGGTATCGGACATGCGCGGCAGGATTCGGCGGAACACGCCGTAGAGCGGGCGGCTGACGTAGCGGATGCGCAGGTCCTCGCGGCCCAGAACGAGGGCGGCTGCGGCGAGGACCAGCAGAAGCAGGATGAGCAACGCAGTCATGATCGGGTCTCCTTGGCGGCGCGTGGGCGGCCGGCGGGTTTCTAGTCTCGTGTTTTATCAAACACGAGACTAGAGTTGGGTGACGAACTTGGTGACGAGGTAGCCGTCAAAGGTTTCGCTGCCGCCTTCGCTGCCGATGCCGCTGTCCTTGACGCCGCCAAAGGGGGTCTCGGGCAGGGCGGAGCCGAAATGGTTGATGTTGACCATGCCCGATTCCAGTTCCTGCGATGCGCGGTGCGCCATGTGCAGGCTGCGGGTGAACACGTACGCCGACAGGCCGAAGGGCAGCGAATTGGCCCGCCGCAGGGCGTCGTCCGGATCGCTGAAACGGCTGATGGGCGCGATCGGGCCGAAGGGCTCCTCGGTCATCAGCAGGGCGTCGTCGGGCAGCCCGCCGATCACCGTGGGTTCGAAAAAGAACCCCGGCCTGTCCAGTCGCGAGCCGCCCAGCAGCACCTCGCCGCCGCGCGCGCGGGCATCCTCGATGAAACGTTCCATGGCTGGAATGCGCCGCTCGTGCGCGAGAGGGCCCATGTCGGTGTCCGGCGCCAAGCCGTCGCCCACGCGCACACCGCGCAGTTCATCGAGGAAGGCCTCGACGAAGGCGTCGTAGGCGCCGTCCTGGACGTAGAACCTGGTCGGCGAGACGCACACCTGCCCGGCATTGCGGACCTTGAAGCGCGCGAGCTGGCGCGCCGCGCGCGGCGCGTCGGCATCGTCGAACACCAGCACTGGCGAGTGGCCGCCGAGCTCCATGGTGACGCGCTTCATGTGCGCGCCGGCCAGCGCAGCGAGCTGTTTACCCACCGGCACCGAGCCGGTGAACGAGACCTTGCGTACGATGGGCGAGCGGATCAGGGTGTCCGACACCTCGGCGGGCACCCCCCAGACCACGTTGAGCACCCCTGGGGGCAGCCCGGCGTCGTGGAACATGCGGGCGATGGCCATGACGGCGCTGGGCGCGTCCTCCGGCCCCTTGAGGATGATGGTGCAGCCCGCGCCGACGGCCGCGCAAATCTTGCGGATGGCCTGGTTGTAGGGGAAGTTCCAGGGGGTGAATGCCGCGCACACGCCCACCGGTTCGCGCAGCACCATCTGGCGCACCTCGGGCTTGCGCGCCGGGATGACGCGCCCATAGATGCGCCGGCATTCCTCGGCGTGCCAGTCGGCATGGTCGGCGCAGGCGATGATCTCGCCGCGCGACTCGGCCAGCGGCTTGCCCTGGTCCAGCGTCAGGGCCTGGGCGATGTCCTCGGCGCGTTCGCGGGTCAGTTGCCCGACTCGGCGCAGGATGGCCGAGCGTTCCATCGGCGAGCTGTGGCGCCACTGGCCAAAGGCGCGCTGAGCGGCCGCGAGGGCGCGCTGCAGGTCCTCGGGGCGGGCGTGGGGGAGGTGTCCCAGGACCTCGCCGGTGGCGGGGTTGACGACGTCCTGCTCGTGGCGGCCTTCACCACCCAGGAATTCGCCGTCGATGTAAAGGGCGAGGGGGGCATACATGCGATTGTTCTCCTGAATATCCGATGATAGCTCGCAGCCCCGGCCGCACGGGACCCCGGCGCGGACGCTTTGTCTGGAACCACAGGTAACGCGCGCGCCTCGATACTGTCAAGCTTGGGGGGATTTTCTTGGGGTTTTGGGTCGCAGAGGATACACTGCTGGGCAGTTCATTCAGGCACGGCATCTGGACAGTATGGCTTCCTTGCGGCAACTCCTGGTGATTTCCTCGATCGTCATCGCCTGCATCCTGGTGGGCATGCTCGCCATGGGCCTGAGCATGATGAGCCGCAGCCTGCAGATTCAGTCTCAGGCCGATAGCGAAAACGCGGTGGCGACCCTGGCCTTGGCTCTGCAGGGCCAGCCCGATGCCGCTGCGCGCGCCCGGGTGCTGGATGCGGCGTTCCAGCAAGGCCGCTTCCAGACGCTGCGTCTGGAATCCGCCGATGGCGGTCCGGTGTACGAGGGTACGCACAGCGGCGGCACCGTGGGCGATGCGCCGGCCTGGTTCGCCGGCCTGGCCGCGGCCAAGCCGCACGTCGCGCAGCGGCGCCTCGCGGATGGCGCCTCCCTCGGCCTGGTCATGGATCCCCGCCCCGGGCTCGACGCACTGTGGGCCCATGCGGTCCAGTGGGCCTTGTTGGCCCTGGGCATCGCCGCCTTCTGGGCACTGTTCGCGGCGGCCCTGATCGCGCGCCTGCACCGCGAGTTCGGCGAACTGGCGGGAGGCGCGCCCGAGATCAAGGTCACGGATTCCGCGCCTGCCGATGCGGCCGAACTCATCGATGTGGTGGACGATCGCGTCCCGCCTACCGTCGACGAGCAGCTCGCACGCATCGAGATCCTGGAAATCGAGCTCAATCGCGACCCGGTCACGGGCTTGGCCAACCGCGCCTACTTCCTCAATGCGCTCAAGCGCCTGCTGCGCGACGACACGCGCCAGGGCGCGGTCAGCGGCTATATCCTGCTGATGCGCCAGCGCGACATGGCCCGCATCCAGAACCAGACCCCGCGCGGCGAGGTCGACGACTGGCTGCGCCTGCTGGGCCAGCGCCTGACCGCAACCATCGATGAGTATCCCGCCACGCAATCCCTTGTGGCGCGCCTGAACGGCGCGGACTTCGTGGTGCTGTTCCCGGTGGGCGGCGGCCCCGAGGTCATGCGTCCGATCCAGCGGCTGCGCCAGGTACTCGACACGCTGCGCCTGCCGCTCGACAGCCACAACCTGTCGCGCTGGGCGCTGGCCCTGACCGACTACACTGCCCAGTGCACCACCAAAGAGGTCCTGACCCGCTTGGATCTGGCCCTGATGTGCGCCGAGAGTGCCGGCCATGCCGAGGTCGAGTTCATGTCCCATGCCGACCGCCAGGACGACGTTCCGCTGTTCGGCGAAGCCTCCTGGCGCGCACTGATCGGCCAGGCCTTGGCGCACGACCGCTTCAAGCTGGACGCCCGGCCGGTCCTCTATGAGGGCGACGAGATCGGGGCTCGTTATGAGGCCACCCTCAGTCTGCACGAGGACGATCCGGGGCAGCCCGCGATTTCGGGCTTCCTGTTCATGCCCGCCGCCCAGCGTCTGGGCCTGTCCGCCGCCTGCGACCTGCGTGCCATTGCCTTGGGGCTGGGATGGCTGGGCGCCCATGAGGGCGCCCTGGTGGTGCGGGCCTCGGTCGCTTCCCTGCTCGACGGTCATTTCCGCGACGAGGCCGCGCAGTTGCTGCGGCGCGGGGACGAGGACCTCGCGCCGCGCCTGGCGATCGAGCTCGACGCCTACGGTCTGGTGCATCATCCCGAGGTGTTCAAGGCCTTCGCCCAGGCCGTGATGGCGGCGGGCAGCCACGTCGGCCTGCGAGGCCTGGACATGCAGACCGAGGCCCTGCAGCATATCCATGAGGTCGATTTCACCTATGTGAAGCTGGGTGGCAGCCTGGTGCGCAACCTCGTGTCCAGCCCCGGCGGTGCCCAGATCCTGATTGCGGTCACCGAGACTGCCATCGGGATGGGGATGAAGGTCTATGTGGACGACGTCGAGGACGCGCGCGCGCGCCGCATGGTCGAGGAATATGGGGCTTTGCCCCGGGCCGTCCAGCCAGCCTGACCCCGCCCGCGGATTCGTCGGCACCCCTGGTCGGCACGACTCTGGAGTTTTATGACCACTTCATCTTCGGCTCGGCCGCCTTGCTGCGCCGCTCCAGCGCCCGCAGGAATATCTGATGCACGTCCACGCGGCCGGCGCGCTGCGGCGGTCCTTGCAGCCGGGTTTCGATCAACGACAGGTGGGACATCATGGCGTGGTGGGCCTCGTACATATCGCGTTTGGCCAGGGCCGACAGGATGACGCGATGCTCGTGGCACGAACAGAACGCCGCATTGCTGGGATCGAGAAAGGCCGAGAACAGGTTGGACTTGGACAGCAAGGCATCCAACTGCTGAGTGATCAAGGGATTACCGATGAACTGCGCCAGCATCCTGTGAAAATGAGAGGTCTCCAGAATGAAATCGGAGCGGCTGCCTGTTTCGGCCAGTTGCTGCTCGATCCGCATGTGATCTTCGAGCATGCGCAGCTCGTGGTCGTTGATGCGCTCGCACAGCGTCACGCAGATGCCCGACTCGAGCACCCGGCGCGCACCGAACAGTTCGCGGGCGTTCTCGAGGGTTGGTTTCGGGACGATGGTGCCGATATATGGGACGATCTCGAGGACATTCTCGTAGCCCAGGCGCCTGAGGACCTTGCGCAGGCGCTCGCGCGTCACGCCGAACAGCGGGGCGAGGCGGGCCTCCGGCAGCCGCGTGCCGGCCGGGACTTGCCCCGAGAGGATCGTCTCCTTGATGATGCTGTAGATGTCTTCCTCAGAGTATGAAGACCCATCCGGATGCGCTGCCCTGGTTTGCTCCTCGCCTGTTTTCATATTCACGACTGACTGAATGACGATGCATATACAGATACTGAATCCGAATGCGCAGACCGACATCGCGCCCCGCTTGGCCGACCTCGTGCGTGCGCGCTGCGAGGGCGATGCCACGGTCGCGTGGCAGACGCTGGAACACGCCCCCGCTTATCTGGACCACCCCGGCGCGCTTGCCGCCCTGGTGCCCGACATGCGTCGGGCGCTGCAGTGCGCCGTGCCACGACCGGATCTGGCCCTGGTGGCGTGTTTCAGTGATGCGCGGCGCGAACTGGCGGAGGGGTCTGCGCCTTTTCCGGTATTCACGATCGCTGACTACAGTATCATAGCCCTGGGCTTGCGCGGCCAGCCGTTTTCCATTGTCACCGGCGGGACCGCATGGGTCGGACCTATACGCGACCATGTCCATGCGCTGGGCTTCGCGGATTTGCTCTCGAGCGTGCGCGCCAGCCCGGGCAATGCCCTGCAGATCATGAGGCCCGGCAGCGACGCCCGCCGCGCGTTCGACGCCTTGCTGGATGCCTGTGTCGCCGAGGACGGCGCCGCTGGCGTGCTGCTGGCGGGCGGGGGATTCATCGGTGCCGGGCCCGTGTTCAGGATGCAGCGAAGCACGGACGGGCTCTTCGATTGCGGCGAGCTTGCAGCCGAGGTGGCCGGTCGAATCGTTGCCGGGCGCCTCGACTGCACAAGCCCCGCCGCCCTGATCGATGGCCTGCGGCCCTGAGGCGGCTACACGCTCCGCAGGTCCGTCCGATGTCGGTGCCACACGGTCTGTTTCGGCACCTCTGATATTGGGCTAGGCTTTGGCTTGCATGCGCCTAATCTTTATTCTATAATTTCTGTCTTGTCTGTGTTGTAGTTGCGAGACTATTGGTTGCGGGTCCTCTTTTGATTTGGGGAAATGTGGCTGATTGGGCTTTTGCCGATCACGCGGGCGATGGCAGTAACCTTATTTTTGTAGTGCCTTGCAAAGCCCCTTGGGATTTGCGCGTGCTACGAATGGCAAGATTTCAACCCAGGGCCGACGCGGCTTTTCGTGCCGGCTTGACGGGACCAAAACTGGCTGCGTTGCCTTACAGGGGCTTCGTCGTTAAGTTGGAACAGGAAAAATCATGATCCAAATGCAGACCACGCTGGACGTGGCCGACAACACCGGTGCGCGGACCATTATGTGCATCAAGGTGCTGGGCGGCTCCAAGCGCCGTTATGCCGCTATCGGTGACATCATCAAGGTCACCGTAAAAGAAGCGGCGCCCCGCGGGCGCGTCAAGAAAGGCGAAATTTACAATGCCGTGGTGGTGCGTACCGCCAAGGGTGTGCGCCGCAAGGACGGTTCGCTGATCCGCTTCGGCGGCAACGCCGCCGTGTTGCTCAACGCCAAGCTCGAGCCCATCGGCACGCGCATCTTCGGACCGGTCACGCGCGAACTGCGGACTGAAAAGTTCATGAAGATCGTGTCCCTGGCGCCCGAAGTGCTGTAAGGAGCAGATCATGCAAAACATTCGCAAAGGCGACGAAGTCATTGTCCTCAGCGGGCGCGACCGCAGCCGCCGCGGCACCGTGCTGCGGCGCGTGGGTCCCGACCATGTCCTGGTCGAAGGCATCAACGTCGTCAAGAAGCACACCCGTGGCAATCCCATGGCCGGCACCCAGGGTGGCATCGTCGACAAGACCATGCCCATCCATGTCTCGAACGTTGCGATCTACAACCCCGAGACCGGCAAGGCCGATCGCGTGGGCGTCAAGGTCGTGGACGGCGCCAAGGTCCGTATTTTCCGTTCCAGCGGCGCTGTCGTTGGCGCGAAGGCTTAAGGGGCAATCATGGCTCGTTTACAAGACTTCTACCGCAGCAAGGTTGCGACCGACTTGCAGGCCAAGTTCGGCTATAAGTCCATCATGCAGGTGCCGCGCATCACCAAGATCACCCTGAACATGGGGGTGTCCGAGGCTGTGGCCGACAAGAAAATCATCGAGAACGCGGTCTCCGACCTGACCAAGATCTCTGGTCAGAAGCCCGTGGTCACCAAGACCCGCAAGGCCATTGCCGGGTTCAAGATTCGCGAAGACTATCCGATCGGCTGCATGGTCACCCTGCGCGGACAGCGCATGTACGAATTCCTGGATCGCCTGGTCGCCGTGGCCCTGCCGCGCGTGCGTGACTTCCGGGGTGTTTCGGGCCGGGCCTTCGATGGGCGTGGCAACTACAACATCGGTGTCAAGGAACAGATCATTTTCCCTGAAATCGAATACGACAAGATCGACGCAGTGCGCGGGATGAACATCAGCATCACCACCACCGCCAAGACCGACGAGGAAGCCAAGGCGCTGCTGAGCGCATTCAGCTTCCCTTTCCGCAACTAAGGGGCTGACGTGGCAAAACTTTCCCTCATCAATCGCGATATCAAGCGCGCCAAGCTGGCCGAGAAGTTCGCGGCCAAGCGCGCGGCCCTCAAGGCGATCATCGACGATCAGTCCAGGTCCGACGAGGACCGCTACCAGGCTCGCCTGCAGCTGCAACAGTTGCCGCGCAATTCCAGCCCGTCGCGCCAGCGCAACCGCTGCGTCGTGACCGGCCGTTCTCGTGGCGTCTTCAGCAAATTCGGCCTGACGCGCCACAAACTGCGCGAGATGGCCATGCGCGGCGAAATCCCCGGCATGACCAAGGCCAGCTGGTAAGAGGAATAACACCATGAGCATGAGCGATCCCATCGCCGATATGCTGACCCGCGTGCGCAACGCGCAGCAGGTCAACAAGACGTCGGTTTCCATGCCCTCCTCCAAGCTGAAGGCGGCCATTGCCGCCGTGCTCAAGGACGAAGGCTACATCGAGGACTTCCATATCGGCGGCGAACAGGCCAAGCCGGTGCTGGAAATCACCCTTAAATACTATGCCGGCCGCCCGGTGATCGAGCGCATCGACCGCGTCTCGCGCCCCGGCCTGCGCATCTACAAGAGCAGCGCCACGATTCCCCACGTCATGAACGGCCTGGGCGTGGCGATCGTCTCGACCCCGCGTGGCGTGATGACGGACCGCAAGGCCCGCGCCAACGGCGTGGGCGGCGAAGTGCTCTGCTACGTGGCATAAGGAGGACGACATGTCGCGTATCGCTAAATATCCCGTTGCGCTGCCCAAGGGCGTGGACGCCACGATCAGCGCCGGGCAAATCGTCGTCAAGGGCCCGTTGGGCACCCTGACTCAAGGCCTGACCGGCGAGGTCCGCATCGGCCAAGAGGACGGTCAATTGACGTTTGTCGCCGCCAACGAGTCCCGCCAGGCCAATGCCATGTCGGGCACCGTGCGTGCGCTGGTGGCCAATATGGTCACGGGCGTGAGCGCCGGCTTCGAGCGCAAGCTGAACCTGGTGGGCGTGGGATTCCGCGCCCAGGTCCAGGGCAATGCCCTCAAACTCCAGCTTGGTTTCTCGCACGACATCCTCCACGAGATCCCCGCGGGGATCAAGATCGAGTGCCCGACCCAGACAGAAATCGTCGTCAAGGGCTCCGACAAGCAGGTTGTCGGTCAGGTGGCCGCCGAAATTCGCGCCTATCGCGAACCCGAGCCCTACAAGGGCAAGGGTGTGCGCTATGCCGACGAGCGGGTCATCATCAAAGAAACGAAAAAGAAATAAACGCGCAGGCAAGGACGAATCATGGACAAGAAACTCTCGCGTTTGCGTCGTGCCGTGGCCACCCGCCGCAAGATTCACGAATTGCGCGTGCATCGCCTATCGGTACACCGCACGAATCTGCACATCTACGCCAACATCATTTCGCCGGAAGGCGATCGTGTGCTCGTCAGCGCCTCGACGCTCGAGCCCGAGGTCCGCAAGGAACTCGCCAGCCAGAAAGCCAACGGCGGCAACACCGCCGCGGCGGGTCTGGTCGGCAAGCGCGTGGCTGAGAAAGCCAAGGCTGCCGGCATCGAACTCGTCGCCTTCGACCGCTCCGGCTTCCGTTACCATGGCCGCGTCAAGGCGCTGGCCGATGCCGCGCGTGAAGCCGGCTTGAAGTTCTAAGGGAATCAAATGGCTAAAGCACAAGGCAAGCACGCCCCGGAGCAGGAACGCGACGATGGCATGCGTGAAAAGATGATTGCGGTCAACCGCGTCAGCAAGGTCGTCAAGGGCGGCCGCACGATGAGCTTCGCCGCCCTGACCGTCGTCGGCGACGGCGACGGCCGTATCGGCATGGGCAAGGGCAAGGCGCGCGAGGTTCCCGTTGCCGTTCAAAAGGCCATGGAACAGGCCCGTCGCGGTCTGGTCAAGGTTGCCCTCAAGAACGGTACGCTGCATCACACCGTGGTCGGCAAGCACGGCGCCTCGACGGTGCTGATCTCGCCGGCCGCCGAGGGAACCGGCGTGATCGCCGGCGGCCCGATGCGCGCGATCTTCGAGGTGATGGGCGTGCGCAACGTGGTGGCCAAGAGCCTGGGCTCGAGCAACCCGTACAACATGGTCCGCGCCACCCTCAATGGCTTGCGCGCGTGCTCCACCCCGGCGGAGATCGCTGCCAAGCGCGGCAAGTCCGTCGAAGAGATCCTGGGGTAAATCATGGCTGAAAAGCAAATCAAGGTTACGCTCGTGCGCTCTGTCATCGGCACCCACAAGTCCCATCGCGCCACCGTGCGCGGTCTGGGCCTGGGCCGTGTGAACAGCAGCCGCGTACTGGTCGATACGCCCGAGGTGCGAGGGATGATCCGCAAGGTGGATTATCTGGTCACCGTCTCGGACGTCTGATAAGGAATCGAGATGTCTGTCACTCAACTGAACACGCTCAAGCCCGCCGAGGGCTCCAAGCGCGCCCGTCGCCGCTTGGGCCGCGGCATCGGCTCTGGACTGGGCAAGACCGGGGGCCGCGGCCACAAGGGCCAAAAGTCCCGCGCGGGCGGCTTTCACAAGGTTGGCTTCGAGGGCGGTCAGATGCCGCTGCAGCGTCGCCTGCCCAAGCGCGGCTTCACGCCGCTGGGGCGCCACCTGTACGCCGAGGTCCGCCTGTCTGATCTTCAGGCCCTGCCCGTCGACGAGATCGACGTCCAGGTCCTAAAGGCCGCCGGCGTGATCGGCGAGCTGGTGCGCTATGCCAAGGTCATCAAGACCGGCGAGCTCACCCGCAAGGTTTCCCTCAAGGGCATCACGGCCACGGCCGGCGCACGCGCCGTGATCGAGGCGGCCGGCGGCACGCTGGCGTAAAGGGGCGGCCGTGGCCAAAGCTCAGGCACAAAAGACCAGCGCGGGATACGGCGACCTCAAGCGCCGCATCCTGTTCCTCGTCCTCGCCCTGATCGTCTATCGCTTCGGGACGCACATCCCTGTGCCAGGCATCAATCCGGATGCGCTGGCGGACATGTTTCAGCAGAACTCAGGCGGGATCCTGGGCCTGTTCAACATGTTCTCGGGCGGTGCACTCGAGCGCTTCTCCGTGCTCGCGCTGGGGATCATGCCGTACATCTCGGCGGCCATCATCATGCAGCTCCTGGCTGTGGTGGTGCCCACGCTCGAGGCCATCAAGAAAGAAGGCCAGTCGGGCCAGCGCAAGATCACCCAGTACACTCGCTACGGCACCGTGTTCCTCGCGCTGTTTCAGGCCATCGGGATCTCGGTCGCCCTGGAATCCCAGCCCGGCCTGGTCATCGATCCGGGCATTCTGTTTCGCTTCGTCACCGTCGTCACCCTGGTGACCGGCGCCCTGTTCCTCATGTGGCTGGGCGAGCAGATCACCGAACGCGGCCTGGGCAATGGCATCTCGCTGCTGATCTTCGCCGGTATCGTGGCGGGTCTGCCCGGTGCGCTGGGCGGCATGCTCGACCTGGTGCGCACGGATTCGATGTCCATCCTCTCGGCCCTGTTCATCCTGGCCCTGGTGGTGGCGGTCACGTACTTCGTGGTCTACGTCGAGCGCGGCCAGCGTCGCATCACGGTGAACTACGCCAAGCGCCAGGTGGGCAACAAGCTCTACGGCGGACAGAGCTCGCACCTGCCGCTCAAGCTCAATATGTCGGGTGTGATCCCGCCGATCTTTGCGTCGTCGATCATCCTGCTGCCCGCGACCGTGACGAGCTGGTTCTCGAACAGTCCCAACATGCGGTGGCTGGGCGACCTGGCGGCGGCGCTCTCGCCCCAGCAGCCCTTGTACGTGACCCTGTATTCCGGGCTGATCATTTTCTTCTGCTTCTTCTACACGGCTCTGGTGTTCAACAGCCGCGAGACGGCCGACAACCTGAAAAAGAGCGGCGCGTTCGTCCCCGGGATCCGTCCCGGCGAGCAGACGGCCCGCTACATCGACAAGATCCTCATGCGCCTGACGCTGGCCGGCGCGGTCTATGTCACGCTGGTTTGTTTGCTGCCTGAGTTGATGCAGATGCGCTGGAACGTGCCGTTCTATTTCGGCGGCACGTCCCTGCTGATCATCGTCGTGGTCGCCATGGATTTCATGGCTCAGGCGCAAGCCTACATGATGTCCCAACAGTACGATTCGCTGCTCCGGAAAGCCAATTTCAAGGGTGCGGGTCTGCCCATGCGCTAGAGATCATGTCCAAGGACGACGTCATACAGATGCAAGGGGAAGTCCTCGAGAACCTTCCCAACGCAACGTTTCGTGTCAAGCTTGAAAACGGCCATGTGGTATTGGGCCATATTTCCGGCAAGATGCGCATGCATTACATCCGGATCCTGCCGGGTGACAAGGTCACGGTGGAGCTCACGCCCTATGACCTGTCGCGCGCCAGGATAGTTTTCCGCTCCAAATAAGCGGCCGGCTATAGAAACCAGGAGATCACCATGAAGGTAATGGCATCGGTAAAGCGGATCTGCCGCCACTGCAAGATCATCAAACGTCACGGCGTGGTGCGCGTCATCTGCACCGACCCGCGCCACAAGCAACGCCAAGGCTAAGGCCGGGCGTAACGGAATCAACAAGGAACAGTCATGGCCCGTATCGCTGGCATCAATATTCCGCCGCATCAGCACACCGAAATCGGCTTGACCGCCATTTTCGGGATCGGACGCACTCGTGCCCGCAAGATCTGCGACGCTTCCGGCATCGAGTACTTCAAGAAGGTCAAGGACCTGACCGATGCGGAACTCGAGCGTATCCGCGAGCAGGTCGGCGTGTTCACCGTCGAGGGTGACCTGCGCCGCGAGGTCCAGCTCTCCATCAAGCGACTGATCGACTTGGGCACCTATCGCGGCATGCGGCATAAACGCGGCCTGCCCGTTCGCGGTCAGCGCACGCGCACGAACGCGCGTACCCGCAAGGGTCCGCGTCGCGCCGCAGCGTCCCTGAAGAAATAATCGAGGAACCAGAACATGGCGAAAGCTCAGAGCGGCGCCGCGCGCGTCCGCAAAAAAGTCAAGAAGAGCGTTTCGGACGGCATTGCGCATGTCCACGCGTCCTTCAACAACACCATCATCACGATCACCGACCGCCAGGGCAACACCCTGTCGTGGGCGACGTCGGGCGGCGCGGGCTTCAAGGGCTCACGCAAGTCCACGCCGTTCGCTGCGCAGGTCGCCGCCGAGTCGGCCGGACGCCTCGCGCAGGAATACGGCATCAAGACGCTGGAAGTCCGCATCAAGGGCCCCGGACCGGGACGCGAATCCTCGGTGCGTGCCCTCAATGCCCTGGGGATCAAGATCTCCAGCATTTCGGACATCACGCCTGTGCCGCATAACGGCTGCCGTCCGCCCAAGCGTCGTCGTATCTAAGGGGATCACTGTGGCACGTTATATCGGACCTAAATGCAAGCTTTCGCGCCGCGAAGGCACCGACCTGTTCCTCAAGAGCGCCCGCCGCTCGCTGGACTCCAAGTGCAAGCTCGAATCCAAGCCCGGCCAGCATGGCCGCATCTCGGGTTCCCGCACCTCCGACTTCGGCTTGCAGCTTCGCGAAAAACAGAAGCTCAAGCGCATGTACGGCGTTCTGGAAAAACAGTTCCGCAAGTACTTCTCCGAGGCCGACCGCCGCCGCGGCAACACCGGCGAGACCTTGATCCAGCTGCTGGAATCACGCCTGGACAACGTCGTCTACCGCATGGGCTTCGGCTCGACGCGCGCCGAGGCTCGCCAGTTGGTGAACCACCGCGCCATCGAACTGAACGGCCGCACGGCCGACATCGCCTCGATGCTGGTCAAGGCCGGCGACGTGATCGCGGTGCGTGAAAAGGCCAAGGGCCAGTCCCGTATCAAAGAATCTCTGGACCTGGCGACCGGCAACGGTCTGCCTCAGTGGGTCGAGGTCGACGCGAACAAGCTCTCGGGCGTGTTCAAGCAGGTCCCGGATCGTCAGGACGTCGCCCGCGATGTCAACGAATCCATGGTCGTGGAACTTTATTCCCGTTGATCGGACGGCTTCGCGCATTTTCGCAGCCCACCGCGCCCCGGAAGGCGTGGTGGGCTGCGTGGTTGTCTTCACCGGCCTCGCCGGTCTTTCCATCAGCCTTATCGGTGTAACGAGCCGAGGGTATTGAAAAGGGAACACATATGTCTTCACAAGGTTTTCTCAAGCCGCGCAACATTGCCGTCGAGGCGTTGGGCCCCAATCACGCCAAGGTCGTCATGGAGCCCTTCGAGCGCGGCTACGGCCATACGCTGGGCAATGCCCTGCGCCGCATCCTGCTGTCCTCGATGACGGGCTATGCGCCCACCGAGGTGCAGATCACGGGAGTGGTGCACGAGTACTCCACGATCGCCGGCGTGCGCGAGGACGTGGTCGACATCCTGCTGAACCTCAAAGGCGTGGTGTTCAAGCTGCACAACCGCGACGAAGTCACCCTGCAACTGAACAAGCGCGGCCCCGGCCCCGTGCGCGCCAGCGACATCGAGCTGCCGCATGACGTCGAGGTCGTCAATCCGGACCATCTCATCGCCACGCTGACCGACGACGGCAAGCTCGAAATGCAGATCAAGGTCGAACAGGGCCGCGGCTATGTGCCCGGCAACGTCCGTGCCTTGGTCGACGACCGGTCCGCCACCATCGGCCAGATCGTGCTTGATGCCTCCTTCAGCCCGGTGCGCCGCGTCAGCTACGCGGTCGAGAACGCCCGCGTCGAGCAGCGCACCGACCTGGACAAGCTGGTCCTGGACGTCCAGACCAACGGCGTGATCTCGCCCGAGGAAGCCGTGCGCCAGTCGGCACGCATCCTGATGGACCAGATTTCCGTATTCGTCTCCTTGGCTGACAAGGACGCCGGTCAGGCATCCATGGGTGTTGGTCTGGGCCAGAGCGGCGGCGGTGCGCAGATCGATCCGGTGCTGCTGCGTCCGGTCGACGATCTCGAACTGACCGTGCGCTCGGCCAACTGCCTCAAGGCCGAGAACATCTACTACATTGGCGACCTGATCCAGCGCAGCGAGAACGAGCTGCTGAAGACGCCCAACCTGGGCCGCAAGTCGCTCAACGAGATCAAGGAAGTCCTGGCCGCGCGCGGCTTGACCCTGGGCATGAAGCTCGAGAACTGGCCGCCCGTCGGCCTCGAGCGCCCCTGATCCGATGATGCCCCGGCGCGGTCTTCGGGCAACGCCGGGAAACACCCTCCCGGACCGCGGCATCGCCGATAGAAGATCCGGATAACGCGGGATATCCCGCCCATAGATTCATAAGGAAACTGAAATGCGCCATCGTAGCGGCCTACGCAAGCTCAACCGTACCAGCAGCCACCGCCTCGCCATGTTCCGCAACATGGCCGTGTCCCTGCTGACCCACGAAGCCATCAAGACCACGCTGCCCAAGGCCAAGGAACTGCGCCGGGTGGTCGAACCCCTGATCACCCTGGGCAAGAACCCGACCCTGGCCAATCGTCGCCTGGCCTTTGCCCGCCTGCGCGACCGCGATGCCGTGACCAAGCTTTTCAGCGAGATCGGCCCGCGCTACCAGGCCCGCAACGGTGGCTACACCCGCGTGCTCAAGATGGGTTTCCGCCAAGGCGACAATGCTCCGATGGCCTATATGGAGCTGGTTGATCGTCCCGAGGTCGAGGCGCCCGCGGCGGCTGAATAATACCGTTCCGGCCCGTGGCTTTGCCGTCGTGGGCCAAGGACTCGGGGTTGAAAAGCACCCTGGCGCCGGACCTGGTTCCGCGCCAGGGTGTTTTTCATGGGCGCCGTGCGCGGCCGCCAGGCGGCCACACTCGGGTTTTCCCTCGCTCTAGTACAATAATCGTCAGATTGACAAGGGCTTGCGGTATGACGGACGATCGACACGGCGCACCGGATGCGGCGGAAAAGGCGGACTTGCGCACCCAGGGCGGCGGCGCGGCGGATACGGTGGTGGTGCTGAGCACTGCACCGGATGTCCTGCTGGCCAAGCGCATCGCGCACATCCTCGTTGAGGAGTCGCTGGCCGCCTGCGTGCATGTGGGTGCGCCCGGGGTGTCGATGTATCTCTGGCAGGGCAAGCTCGAGGGAGGCGAGGAAATCCCCCTGACCCTCAAGACCACGGCCGCGCGTCTGACCGCCCTGCATGATCGCCTGCGTGCGCTGCATCCCTACGAGGTACCCGAATTTCTAGTGCTGGACGTGCGTGCGGGCGCCGCGGATTATCTCGACTGGGTGGCCGGGATGACGATGCAATGAGGGCAATGCCGAACTCGAACCTCTCGCGTGCCTCCTGGACGGTGGGTGGCGGGCGCCGGATGCGCGCCTGGCGGCGTGCCTCGACGCTGCTGGCGGCGCTGCTGCTGGGCCTGTTGACGTTGCTCTCGGGTGGCCGTGCGCAGGCCGAGCCCGAATTTCTGGACCCGGCCGTTGCCTTCATGCCCTCGGCCGCGATGCACGATCCCCTCACCCTGGACGTGCATTACCGAGTTGCGCCCGCCTATTACATGTACCGCGAGCGCTTCGAGGTGCGCATCCAGGCCGCCGACGGCCGCTTGTTGATGTTCATGCCCTCGACGCTGACTGTGCCCGAGGACGTTGCGGCCGCCGGCACGCCGGCTTGGTCGGCGGGCCCACAGTTGCCTCGCGGCACCGTCAAGTACGATCCCACCTTCGATCGCGACATGGAGGTCTACCATGAGGGGGTGACCCTGCGGCTGCCCTTGCAGGCGGGTGCGGGCGCTCCATTGTCGGTCGAGATCACCGGACAGGGCTGCGCGGATGCCGGCCTGTGCTACCCACCCATGACTCAGAGCCTCGTTCTACAAGCGGCGGCTGGCGGATATCGCGTGGTGGGCGAGCGGGTGGTGGACCAGGTGCCGCCGCCGCGTGACGAGGGCGTGGCGAGCCTGGAAAGAGGCGCCGGTTCCACCGCCATCTCCGGCCGGGCGTCGGGCAGCGTGTTCGATCTGGGCGACACCGGCATGGCGGCCTGGCTCGCGCAGGCGGGCTTGGGCAGCATCCTGCTGTTCAGCCTGCTGTTTGGCGCCCTGCTGTCCTTCACCCCCTGCGTGCTGCCCATGGTGCCGATCCTGTTGGCCATGATCGCGGGTGCGGGCGAGGCGCCTTCGCGCCTGCGCGGCCTCGGACTGGCGGCCTGCTACGTTCTGGGCATGTCGCTGGTCTATACGGCGCTGGGCGTCGCGGCGGGCCTGCTGGGCGCCGGCCTGGCCGCCTGGCTGCAATCCCCCTGGGTACTGGGCACCTTCGCCGTGCTGCTCGCGCTGTTCGGGCTGGCGATGCTCGATGTCTTTACCCTGCAGGCGCCCGTCGGCCTGCAGTCGGCGCTGCAGGCGCGGGCGGCGCGCGTGCCGGGCGGTCATGCGGGTGGCGTGTTCCTCACGGGCATGGTCTCGGCCCTGATCGTCGGCCCCTGTGTTGCCGCCCCGTTGGCCGGCATCCTCTTGTTCATTTCCCAGACCGGCGACGTGGTGGTGGGCGGCGCGTCCCTGTTCGCCATGGCATGGGGCGAGGGGCTGCTGCTGCTGGCGGTGGGAGCGGGCGCGGGGGCGATGCTCCCGCGGGCGGGCACCTGGATGGCCCAGGTCAAGGCGGCCTTTGGCGTGCTGCTGCTGGCGACGGCCTGGTGGATGGCGCGGCCCCTGGTGCCCGGGGCGCTGTATATGGCCGGCTGGGCCCTGCTGGCCCTGTGGGCGGCTATGATGCTGTGGCGCGTGGGCCGGGGCGACGGCATGGGCCTGCGCCTCGCCGTCCGCGCCCTGGGGGCCCTGTTGGCCTTGTGGGCTGCCGCCCAGTTCGTGGGCCTGCTGGCTGGTGGGCGGGATATGCTGCGGCCTCTGGCGCCTTTCGCGGGGCAGGGTTTGGCTATCGGGGGCGCCGCGGTCGACCTCGAGGCCGTGCGTGCGCGTTTCACTCGCGTGGCATCGGCTGCCGATCTGGACGCCCGCCTGGCGGTGGTCGACCGGCCGGTGATGTTGGATTTCTATGCCGACTGGTGCGTGTCCTGCATCGAGATGGAGAAATTCACCTTCAGCGATCCCGAGGTCGCGCGCCGCATGTCCGGCATGCTGTTGCTGCAGGCCGACGTGACCCGCATGACGGCGCAGGACCGCGAGCTGCTGGCGCGTTTCGACCTGTTCGGACCGCCGGGGATTATTTTCTTTGATGCGCACGGCAATGTGCTGCCGGACGCCCGGGTGATTGGCTTCAAGAAAGCAGCCGATTTCGGCACCGTGCTGGATCGCGTGCTGGTGATAGCATCTGTTCGCTGAGATTAGGCGCCGAACACCTCGTCCAGAGTCGTGGCGTCTACGAAGTTCAGCGACCAGGTCTCGAGTTGTTCGGCAGTCGCCGCGCGGACGCGTTCGGTCGCAGTATCGGGGATGGCGCCGAACCGGCGGGCCAATAGCCGCAGCAGCAGTTCGGCCTGCCCTTCAACGCGTCCCCGCCGCAAACCAACCCGCTCAGGTGTCGTGATGTATGTCATTGCATGCTCCTGTTCCAGGGCTTCCAATGCCCGCATATAGTCTGGTTCCAGCGCCTCGGGCAGGGCGATCATCCAGTCGACCAGCCGGGCCAGGGCGTCGATGTCGCCGCGGGCGTATCCGTAGCCGGCCAGGCGGCGCATGAGGTCGACCTTGGGGTCAAGCCTTGCCGCCTTGCGGCGAAACCGCAGGGCGGTCAACTGCGCCATGACGACCACGGCAAACGGATTGGAGGGTGCCAGGGCCTCGAGGGCGTCCCAGCGGTCCAGCCATTGTGCCATGTGCACCACTGGAAAGGTGAACCGCACCCCCTGGCCGAGGAACTCGTCGTGGTGAACCAGGTGTGAATCGCCGCCGCGGCTGGCGGTGAGGATGCCCAGGCTGTAGAGGGCGTGATTGCCGGATCCGCCGTAGCGGTCCTCGAGGCGGTAGCGATACTGATACATGCGCCGGGCAAAGAGGCGCCTGGACTTGGGGCCGCTGGTGCCGCCCTGGACCTCGACGTGGATCAGCAGCCTGGCGAACCGGCCATCGCGGCAACGCACGAGGATGAGCTTGTCGGTGTAGAGGCGGCCGGGGCTGAGGGGGCCGGGAAGCGCTCGGAGGCGGCCCTGGTCGGGTGCCGGGTCCTGTCCGTCGGGCGACCCGGGCGCAAGCCGCCGAGGCCCGGCGAGGGCCTGTAATTCTTTATCCAGGAATTCGGGCGGGCGGGCCCAGTCGATGCTGGCATGCAGCGTCGGGGCGAACAGGGCCAGGCACTGGGGCAGGAAGACCTCGAGCGCCTCTTTCCAGGGGCTGTCGTGATCGTCGGCCCTGCCGGCGGTATCGTGGCCCATGGGGGCGCCCTCGCATGAATGGGGAGTGCCCATCATGGCCGAGGACGCTATTCAAAAGGCGCCGAAACGGATCCAATGATCACTGTGGGAAATACGCCAGGTGGTCGTGGTGCCGTTGCTGGTTTGCGGGTATTGTGTGGTGCGTCAGGAATCCGCCGGATCGTCCGTCACCCGGGCCGGCACGTCCTCTGGGGATTCGGTGGCGTCTTGCGTCTGCGCGGCTTTCTTGCGCTCGAGCGCGGCAGCCACCAGGACGCCCACCTCATAGAGCAGGCACAAGGGCGCGGCGAGCAGGACCTGGCTGAGGACGTCCGGCGGCGTGACCACCGCCGCGACCACGAAGGCGCCGACAATGACATAGCCCCGGATCTCGCGCAGCTTGCGGACGGTGACGACCCCGGTCTTGACCAGCAGGATCACCGCGATCGGGACCTCGAAAGTGACACCGAAGGCGATGAACATCGTCAGCACGAAACCGACGTAGGCCTCGATGTCGGGGGCTGGAGTGATCGACTGCGGCGCGAAATTCGCGATGAAGCTGAACACCGTGTGGAACACCACGAAATAACAGAAGGCCATGCCCAGCAGGAACAGCAGCGTGCTGGACAGGATCAGCGGCAGGGCCAGGCGCTGCTCGTGGCGGTACAGGCCCGGGGCGACGAAGGCCCAGGCCTGGTACAGGACCACGGGCAGGGCGAGCACGAAGGCCGCCAGCAGCGTGACCTTGATCGGCACCATGAAGGGTGTGATCACGCCGGTGGCGATCATCCGTGTGCCCTGCGGCAGGGACGCCAGCATGGGCTGGGCCAGCACGTCGTAGATCGCCGAGGGACCGGGAAAGATGAACAGCACGACGAACACGCCCAGCACCGCCATGACGGCGCGCAGCAGGCGTGTGCGCAACTCGACCAGATGCGAGATGAAAGTGTCCTGGGAAGATTCGTCGCTGGCGTCGCTCATGCCTGTTTTTCACTGCTGGGGACCGTGTGGGTGGCGGTCTGTGGCGCCGCCGGCGCCTCGGGCGCCGGGAGGGGGGTGGCCGCCGCATCCGCCGGCGCGTCGCCGGACGCGGCCGGCGGCGGCGCGGGTGCGAGCGCCTCGCGGGCCTCGTCCAGGGCCTGGCGCAGGTGGTCCGTGGGCTCGGTGACGGCGGCCTTGAGATCGCTCACCGAGCTCTGCATCGACGATTCCACCGAGCGTGCGGCATCCTGCATCTGGTTCTTGATATCGCCGATTTCCTTGAGATCGATCTCGCGTTCGATGTCGGACTTGACCTCGTTGACGTAGCGCTGGGCCCGGCCCAGCAGGTGGCCGACCGTGCGCGCGACCTTGGGCAGGCGTTCGGGACCGATCACGATCAGCGCAATCACGCCGATCAGCATCAGCTCGCTGAAACTGACATCGAACATGGTGGATCCGGACGATGGACGCTTTTAGGCGTCCGTCTTTTCCTTGGCCTGCACGTCGATCGTGGAGGAATCCTGGACCTGCTGGGTGACCGAGGGCTTGGCCTCGTCCTTGGCTTCGTTCATGCCTTTCTTGAAGCCCTTGACCGCGCCGCCGAGGTCCTCGCCGATATTGCGCAGCTTTTTGGTGCCGAATATCAGCGCCACGATCACCAGAACGATCAGCCAGTGCCAAATGCTGAAACTACCCATGATTGCTCCTAGGCGGCTGGTGCCGCGCGTTTGTCCCAGGGGCGCGCGCCCCCGAGGATGTGGAAATGCAGGTGGGCGATTTCCTGCCCACCCTCGATACCAGTGTTGGCCACCAGCCGGAAACCGCCTTCGGGACCGGGATTGCAGCCGTTATCGTAGGCGATTCGTGGGGCGAGGCGCATCATGCGGCCCAGCCAGTCGACGTCCCCCGCCTGGACCGCCGCGAGCGATTCGATGTGATGCTTGGGCACCAGCAGCAAGTGCACCGGCGCGGCCGGGTTGATGTCCTTGAAGGCCATGAACTCGTCGTCCTCGTAGACGATGGACGATGGAATCTGATGCTGGGTGATCTTGCAAAACAGGCAGTCGTGACTCATAGGGACTCGAACGAATATCGGAGGGCCTGATGGACCCGTACAACACACTATGTTGCCACATTTCATGGCCTCGCTGTGGCGTGCGGCCCTGTTTTTGGCCCGTGTCGGGGTATGCCCCGATGGGGCGCGGGGGGCTGCCGGGCCTGTCCGATGCGCGGCGCGGGCCGGTCGGGGCGCGCTAGGTGGGTTTTCTCGAGGCCTTTTCCTCGAGGCCGGACAGGCCCTCGCGGCGGGCCAGCTCGCCCAGCACGGCCTCGGGACGCAGCCCGTGGTAGGTGAGCGCGACGAGGCAGTGATACCAGAGATCGGCGGTTTCGGACACGATCCGTTCGGGGACGCCGTCCTTGGAGGCCATGACGAGTTCAGTGGCCTCCTCGCCGATTTTTTTGAGGAAGGCATCCGGCCCCTTGGCCAGCAGCCGGGCTGTGTACGAGGTGGCTGGGTCGCCGCCCCGGGCGGGCAGGCGGGCGGCCAGGGTGTCGGCCAGGCGGGCCAGCACGTCCTCGGTAGAGTCCTTGGAATGGGTCATGCGTGTGTACCGATTGGATTCAGGTGGCGTCGGGTTTGCCGTAGATCTCGTCCGGGTCCTTGAGGACCGGGTCCTCGACGACCCAGGCGGACTCCGGGGCCGTGGTGTCGAGGCGGCGGTAGAAGCAGCGCTCGCGGCCCGTGTGGCATGCGATGCCGCCGTGCTGGGTGACGCGCAGCAGGATGACATCGCCATCGCAGTCCAAGCGCATGTCGTGGACCGTCTGGATGTGGCCCGAGTCCTCGCCCTTGCGCCACAGGCGCCGGCGCGAGCGCGAGAAATAGACGGCCCGTCCGCTGCGGGCGGTCTCGGCGACCGCCTCGGCGTTCATCCAGGCCATCATCAACACCTTGCCGGTGTGTGCGTCCTGCGCGATCGCGGGGATCAGGCCGTCGCGGTCGAAGGCGAGCGCATCGAGCCACGCGGGGGTGCGCATGGGGTTTGCCTCGGGGGGCGCGGCGTGGTTCACGTGCGGACCTTGATGCCTTGCGCGGCCATGAAGGCCTTGGCCTCGGCCAGGGTGTGCTGGCCGAAATGGAAGATGCTGGCGGCCAGCACCGCGCTGGCGTGGCCGATCTTGACGCCGTCGACCAGGTGCTGCAGGGTGCCCACGCCGCCCGAGGCGATCACCGGAATGGGGACCGCATCAGCGACGGCGCGTGTCAATTCCAGGTCGAAGCCGGACTTGGTGCCGTCGCGGTCCATGCTGGTCAGCAGCAGTTCACCGGCGCCGTAGCCGGCCATGCGTTGCGCCCACTCGATGGCGTCCAGGCCCGTGGCCTTGCGGCCGCCATGGGTGTAGATCTCCCAGCGCGGCGCCTCGCCAGGGTTCGAGACGCGGCGGGCATCCAGGGCCACCACGATGCATTGTGAGCCATGGTGGCGGGCGGCCTCGCCCACCAGCTCGGGGCGGGCCACCGCGGCGCTGTTGATGGAGACCTTGTCGGCACCCGCGTCGAGCAGGCGTTGCACGTCGGAGACCTCGCGCACGCCGCCGCCCACGGTCAGGGGGATGAAGACCTGGCGCGCCACCGCCTCGATGATCGGCAGGATCAGGTCGCGCGCGTCGCTGGTGGCGGTAATGTCCAGAAAGGTGAGCTCGTCGGCGCCCTGCTCATCGTAGCGGCGGGCGATCTCGACCGGGTCGCCGGCATCGGCCAGATTGACGAAGTTCACGCCCTTGACCACCCGACCGGCATTGACGTCCAGGCAGGGGATGATCCGGCAGGCGAGCTCGGTGTCGTGGTCGGCACCCGGCGGCGTGCGCGGTGTGTCGCTCGTCATGTCGAAGCATCCTCGGCGCCCGCCGCGTCGGCCAGGGTTTGCGCCGTGGCGAAGTCCAGGGTGCCTTCGTAGAGGCTGCGGCCCAGGATGGCGCCCTCGACGCCGTCTTCCTCGACGGCGCACAGGGCGCGGATGTCGTCCAGTGTGGCCACGCCGCCCGACGCGATCACCGGGATGCGTACATGACGCGCCAGGCGCACCGTGGCCTCGATGTTGACCCCGCTCAGCATGCCGTCGCGCCCGATGTCGGTGTAGATGATGGATTCGCAGCCATAGTCCTCGAACTTGCGCGCGAGGTCGAAGACATCGTGGCGGGTGAGCTTGGACCAGCCGTCGGTCGCGACCTTGCCGTCGCGCGCGTCCAGGCCGACGATGATGTGGCCGGGGAAGGCGCTGCAGGCGTCGCTGAGGAATCCGGGGTCCTTGACGGCGGCGGTGCCGATGATGACGTATGACACGCCGTTGTCCAGGTAGTACTCGACCGTGTCCAGGTCGCGGATGCCGCCGCCGATCTGGATCGGGATCTCCTCGTCGATGGCGGCGACGATGGACTCGATGGCCGCGCGGTTCCGGGGCTTGCCGGCGACCGCGCCGTTCAGGTCCACCAAGTGTAGGCGGCGTGCGCCCTGGTCGAGCCACTGCGTGGCCATGGCCGCAGGGTCTTCGGAGAACACGGTGACATCGTCCAGGTCGCCTTGGCGCAGGCGCACGCAGCGCCCGTCTTTGAGATCAATGGCGGGAATGAGGAGCATGGTGGTCCGTCGTCTTCAGTGCAAGGAGGTGAAAGGGTGTCATCACAATAAGTGCGGCGCGGTTTCAGGGCCGCCAACGGGCAAAATTGCGGTACATCCGCAGGCCTGGCTCCGCGCTCTTCTCTGGGTGGAACTGTACGGCAAAAATATTGCCCGCGGCAATCGCACAGCAGAATTCCGTGCCGTGGCGGCTGGTGCCCGCCACTAGCGCGGGGTCCTCGGGCACAGCATAGTAACTATGCACGAAATAGAACGGCGTGTCCTGGGCGATACCCTCCCAGAGCGGATGGGCGCGCGTCTGGCGGACCGGGTTCCAGCCCATGTGGGGAATTTTGAGGCGCGCCGCGCCCGCCTCGGCGGCCTCGAAGGCCGGTCCGGCAAACCGCCGCACCGTCCCCGGGAAAATGTCGAGGCTGGGGGTGTCGCCCTCATCGCTGCGCGTGAACAACATCTGTTCGCCGACGCACACGCCCAGCAGGGGTTTGTCGCGCGCGGCCCGCAGCACGGCTTCGCGCAGGCCCGATGCGTCCAGCGTGCGCATGCAGTCGGGCATGGCGCCCTGTCCCGGGAACACCACGCGCTCGGCCGTGTCGATGACGCGGGTGTCGCTGGCGATGCGGATGTCGTGCTCCGGGGCGGCCGCCTGCAGGGCGCGTGCGACGGAATGGAAGTTGCCCATCCCGTAATCGACGATGGCAATGGTGTTCACGAGAGTCGTCGCGAAGGGTTCAGAGGGAGCCTTTGGTCGAGGGGATGGCGCCGCCGCTGCGGGGATCGACCTCGACGGCCGCGCGCAGCGCGCGGCCGAAGGCCTTGAACACGGTCTCGCACTGGTGGTGCGCGTTGTCGCCGCGCAGATTGTCGATGTGCACGGTGGCCTGGGCGTGGTTGACGAAGCCCTGGAAGAATTCCCGTGCGAGATCGACATCGAAGGTGCCGATCCGCGCCCGGGTGTAGGGCACGAAATAGTGCAGCCCGGGCCGCCCGGACAGATCGATCACTACGCGCGTCAGTGCCTCGTCCAAGGGCACGTACGAGTGGCCGTAGCGGCGCAGGCCGGCTTTGTCGCCCACGGCCGCGGCAAAGGCCTGGCCCAGGGTGATGCCGACGTCCTCGACTGTGTGATGGTCGTCGATGTGGGTGTCCCCGTCGCAATGGATGTCCAGGTCGAACAGGCCGTGGCGGGCGATCTGATCGAGCATGTGGTCCAGGAAGGGCACGCCGGTTTCGAGCGTGCGTCGGCCCGTACCATCGAGGTTCAGGACGACGTGGATGCGGGTTTCGTTGGTGTTGCGATGGATGTCTGCGGTGCGCATGGTGCTTCCGTAGGCGAGGGTCGGAGGGGGAGCCGCTAGGATTGGTCGGCGGATTCCAGGCGCAGCCCGGCGCTGGCGGCGTGTGCGTGCAGCCCCTCGCCGGTGGCCAGCGTCGCGGCGATCCGTCCCAGAGTCTGGGCGCCGGCGCGCGATACCTGGATCAGGCTGCTGCGCTTTTGGAAATCATACACGCCTAGCGGCGACGAAAAGCGCGCGGTGCGCGCCGTGGGCAGCACGTGGTTCGGGCCTGCGCAGTAGTCGCCCAGGGATTCCGAACTGTAGGCACCCAGGAAAATGGCGCCGGCATGGCGGATCAAGGGCAGCAGGGCCTGGGGGTCGCGGGTCGAGACCTCGAGGTGCTCGGGCGCGATGTGGTTGGCGATCCGGCAGGCGTGGGCCAGGTCCTCGACGCGGATCAGCGCGCCGCGCCCGCCCAGGCTGGCGCGCAGGATGCCGGCGCGCGGCTGCGTGGGCAGCAGGCGGGCGATGGCCGCCTCGACGGCGTCCAGGTAGTCCGCGTCGGGGCTCAGCAGGATCGCCTGGGCCAGCTCGTCGTGCTCGGCCTGCGAGAACAAGTCCATGGCGATCCAGTCGGCCGGCGTGCTGCCATCGGCGATGATGAGGATCTCGGAGGGGCCCGCGATCATGTCGATGCCCACCGTGCCGAACACGCGGCGTTTGGCGGCGGCCACGTACGCGTTGCCCGGCCCGACGATCTTGTCGACCGCGATGAGGGTCTCGGTGCCGTAGGCCAGGCCGCCCACGGCCTGCGCGCCGCCGATGGCAAATGCGCGGTCGACCCCGCCGAGGGCCGCGGCGGCCAGCACCATGGGGTTGCGCACGCCGCCCGGGGTGGGCGTGACCATGACGACCTCGGGCACGCCGGCGACCTTGGCCGGGATGGCGTTCATCAGCACCGACGAGGGATAGGCGGCCTTGCCGCCGGGCACGTACAGGCCCACGCGATCCAGCGGCGTGATCTGTTGGCCCAGCATCGTGCCGTCCGGCTCGGTGTAGGTCCACGTTTCGGCGCGCTGGCGCAGGTGGTAGGCGCGCACGCGCTCGGCGGCGGCCTCGAGTGCGGCGCGCTGGTCCGCCGGCAGGGATTCCAGCGCCGACTGCCAGTCGGCGCGCGGGATTTCGAGCGCTTCGACCGAGTCGGCCTCGACCCGGTCGAAGCGCCGCGTGTAGTCCAGGACGGCCGCGTCGCCCCGGGTCTGCACGTCGTGCAGAATTGCGCGCACGGCCTCCTCGATCGCCCCGTCCTGGGACGCCTCGTAGGCGAGCAGCCGGGCGAGGGCCGCATCGAAGTCGTGGGAACGGGCGTCTAGGCGCTGGATCAGTGGCATGGCGGAAAACGACGGCGTAAAGAATGTATGTTAGCGCGCATTCAGTCCATATCGGCGGAGGCGCGCGCAAAGGCATCGAGGAAGGGCTGCATCCGCGCGCCGCGCATCTTGAGCGAGGCCTGGTTAACGATCAGGCGCGAGGAGATTTCGCGGATCTCCTCGACCTCGACCAGGCGGTTCGCGCGCAGCGTGCCGCCCGTGGAGACCAGGTCGACGATGGCATCGGCCAGGCCGACCAGCGGGGCGAGCTCCATCGAGCCGTAGAGCTTGATGATGTCCACGTGCACCCCCTTGGCGGCAAAGTGCTCGCGCGCGGCGCGCACGTATTTTGTGGCGATGCGCAGGCGTGAGCCCTGGTGCACGGCGGCCTGGTAGTCAAAGCCCTCGGGCGCGGCCACGCAGAGGCGGCAGCGGGCGATGTTCAAGTCGATGGGCTGGTACAGGTTGCCGGGGTGCTGGGCCATGTGCTCGTGCAGCACATCCTTGCCGGCGATGCCGAAGTCGGCCGCGCCGTACTGCACGTAGGTCGGCACGTCCGAGGCGCGCACGATGATGATCCGCAGCTCGGGTGAGTCCGTGGGCAGGATCAGCTTGCGCGAGGTCTCGGGATTCTCGGGCACGCCGACGCCGGCCGCGGCCAGCAGGGGCATGGTTTCGTCGAAGATGCGGCCCTTGGAGAGGGCGAGCGTCAGAGGGGGGTCTTGGCTGATGCTCATGCCTGCGCGCTTCCTTGCGTGATGTCGTTGTCGGGCTAGCGGATCCGCTGGATGCGGGCGCCCAGGGCCTGGAGCTTGGCCTCCATGCGCTCGTAGCCTCGATCCAGGTGGTAGATGCGCTCGACGGTGGTTTGGCCGCGCGCGGCGAGCCCGGCGATGACCAGGCTCGCGGAGGCGCGCAGGTCGGTGGCCATGACGGTGGCGCCCGAGAGCTCAGGCACGCCGGTGACCACCGCAGTGTGGCCGTCGATGTCGATGTCCGCTCCCATGCGGCACAGCTCCTGCACGTGCATGTAGCGGTTCTCGAAGATGTTCTCGGTGATCACCGCCGTGCCCTCGGCCAGGGTGTTCAGGGCCATCACCTGAGCTTGCATGTCGGTCGGGAATCCCGGGTACTCGCTGGTGCGAAAGCTCGTCGCGCGCGGGCGGCCGTCCATCGAGGCGCGAATCCAGTCCTCGCCGCATTCGATGGCCAGGCCCGCGTCGGCGAGCTTGTCGAGGATGGCGCCCATGGTGCGGGGCGCCACGTCGCGCAGCGTCACCCGGCCGCCGGCCGCCGCCACCGCGCACAGGAAGGTGCCGGCCTCGATGCGATCGGGCACGATGCGGTGGGTGGCGCCATGCAGCGAGTCGACGCCTTCGATCACGATGCGGTCGGTGCCGTGGCCCTCGATGCGGGCGCCCATGGCGATCAGCACCTCGGCCAGGTCCACGACCTCGGGCTCGCAGGCGGCGTTCTCGAGGACGGTGCGACCCTCGGCCAGGGCGGCGGCCATCATGAGATTTTCAGTGCCCGTGACCGTCACCATATCGGTCAGGATCGAGGCGCCGCGCAGGCGTTCGGCCTGCGCCACGACGAAACCGTGCTCGATGCGGATGCGCGCGCCCATGGCCGCCAGGCCCTTGATGTGCTGGTCGACGGGGCGCTGGCCGATGGCGCAGCCCCCCGGCAGGCTGACGCGCGCCTGGCCAAAGCGCGCCAGCAGCGGCCCCAGCACGAGGATCGAGGCGCGCATGGTCTTGACCAACTCGTAGGGGGCCTCCTGGCTGTGGATCCGGTCGGCGCGCAGCCGCACCCGGCCACCGGTCTCGCGTTCGGCGTGCATGCCCATGCGCTGCAGCAGGGCCAGTGTCGTGCCGATGTCACGCAGATCGGGGACGTTGTCCAGAGCGAGGGTGTCCGCCGTCAGCAGACCGGCGCACAGGATCGGCAGCGCCGCGTTCTTGGCGCCCGAGATCGTGATCTCGCCCTCGAGTGCGACGCCGCCCTCGATGTGCAGTTTATCCATTCAGCGAGGTCTCGTATTCGGCCGGCGTCATGGTGCGCATCGACAGGGCGTGAATCTCGGCCTTCATGCGGTCGCCCAGCGCGCGGTAGACCGCTTGGTGGCGCGCCAGCGTGCGCAAGCCCTCGAAGGCGCTGCTGACGATCAGGGCCTCGAAGTGTGCGCCATCCCCGTAGACTTCGAGGTGGTGGCAGTCGAGGTTGTCGGCGATGTACTGGCGGACGTGCTCAGGGGTGGGTGACATGATCAGCTCCGTAGTTTGTAGCCGCGCGCGAGCAGGCGCAGGGCGAACAGGCTCAGGGCCAGGGCGACGGCCAGCACCACGGCGAGGCTTTGCCAGGGCGAGACGTCGGATGTGGCGAAGAATCCGTGCCGGAAACCGTCGATCATGTAGAACACCGGGTTCCAGCGCGAGACCGCCAGCCAGAATGGCGGCAGGCTGTGGATGGAATAGAACACCCCCGACAGGAAGGTCGCGGGCACGATGAGAAAGTTCTGGAAGGCGGCGAGGTGGTCGAATTTCTCCGACCACAGGCCGGCGATCAGGCCCAGCGTACCCAGGATCCAGCACGACAGCATGCCGAAGACCAACAGCCACAGCGGCTGGTGGATCGGCAGGGCGATGAAGAACAACGCCACGATCCAGACGCAGAGACCCACAAGCATGCCGCGCGCGATGGCGGCCAGCACATAGGCCATGAAAATCTGGCGGTGCGAAAATGGCGGCAGCAGCACAAAGATCAGGTTGCCGGTGATGCGGCTCTGGATCAGCGAGGACGATGGATTGGCGAAAGCATTTTGCAGCATGCTCATCATCATCAGCCCCGGGATCAGGAAGGCCGTGTACGAGATCGTGCCGTAGACCTGCACGCGGTCCTCGAGCACATGCGAAAAGATGAGCAGGTACAGCAAGGCCGTCACCACGGGGGCGGCGATGGTTTGCGTGCCGACCTTCCAGAAGCGCATGAGTTCTTTGCCCAGCAGCGTCGGGAATCCGGAGCCCATGGCCGGGCGTTCCTGGGTGACGGGACGGATCATAGTTCGGCCTCCATGACGCTGTCGTCATGCATGATGCGCACGAAGGCATCCTCGAGGTCCGCCCCC
The DNA here is from genome assembly GCF_040276065.1 of Castellaniella sp. GW247-6E4. Lineage (NCBI taxonomy): Bacteria > Pseudomonadati > Pseudomonadota > Betaproteobacteria > Burkholderiales > Alcaligenaceae > Castellaniella > Castellaniella sp. GW247-6E4. Next base: position 55,247 of record NZ_JBELOI010000007.1, read on the forward strand.
CCCGCGCGCGCGAGCAGGGCCTGTGTCGTGTCCAAGGCCACCACGCGGCCGGCCTTGAGCATGGCAATGCGCCCGCACAGGGCCTCGGCTTCTTCGAGGTAGTGGGTGGTCAGCAGGATGGTGTGGCCGGCGCGGTTCAGGCGCGAGATGAATTCCCAGAGTGCGCGGCGCAGATCCACGTCCACCCCGGCGGTGGGCTCGTCCAGGATGATGACTGGGGGGCGGTGCACCAGCGCCTGGGCGACCAGCACCCGGCGCTTCATCCCGCCCGAGAGCGCGCGCATATTGGTGTCGGCCTTGTCGAGCAGGCCCAGATTGGCGAGAACTTCGTCGATCCAGTCGTCATTGCGCCGCAGCCCGAAATAGCCCGACTGGATGCGCAGCGTCTCGCGCACGGTGAAGAACGGGTCGTAGACGATTTCCTGGGGCACCACACCCAGGGATTGGCGGGCCCGGCGGAAATCGCTCACCACGTCGTGGCCACAGACCAGGGCGCGGCCCTGGGTGGCGTGCGCGAGGCCCGCCAGGATCGAGATCAGAGTGGTCTTGCCTGCGCCGTTGGGGCCCAGCAGGCCAAAGAACTCGCCGTGGTCGACGCTGAGGCTGACATTGCGCAGGGCCTGAAAGCCAGCCGGCAGCGCCTGGCCCGACAGCATGGCCCGCAGGCTGCGCCGCGGGGGGGAATAAATTTTCGAGATGTGCTGCAGATCAAGCGCGGGCATGGGCATAGGGTCGGCTCCGTAAATGGAGCCGCAACCCCCTATTATAGCCGTGCGGCGCCGCGCGCCTGTGGCTCAGCGCCGGTTTTGCGTGGACAGCGCCTTGATCAGGCCGTCGATGCCGCTGCTGTTGATCTGTTGGGCGAACTGGTTGCGGTAGTTTTGGATGAGCCAGATGCCCTCGACGCCCAGATCGTAGATCTTCCAGCCCGCGTCGGTGCGCTCGAGGCGGTAGTCTACGCCCACTGCGGGCGAGTTGGGCTGAGTGACGGTCGAGCGCACTACCGCGTCGTCGGCCCCGGGGTCGCCGCGAAAGGGCTGGAAGTCGATGCGCGAACCGCTGTCGACCTTGGTGAAGGCGCCGCTGTAGGTGCGGATCAGGGTGCCCTTGAAGGCGCCGATCAGGGCGGCTTTTTGCTGCGGCGAGGCCTGGCGCCAGTAGCGTCCGGCGCTCAGGCGGGTGGTCTTGTCCATGTCCACGTAGGGCATGGCGTACTGCTCGACCAGGGTGGTGATGGCGGCGACGTCGCCCTGGCGGGCGCGTTCATCGGCCTTGATCGCATCGAGCATATTGTTGGCGATCGCCTCCATGAAGGCGTTGGGCTCGGCCTTGGGGTCGACGGCGCGTTGGGCCTGGGCGGGTACCACCGCGATCAGGCCCAGCACCGCGCCCAGCGCGATGCCACGCAGCCGCGATGACGTGGCGGAAAGAAAGGTGTGCATGATCGGACTGTCCATCATTCGTTGTCGGGGTCAGCATAGTCCGGCACGCCGGAATCTGTATACCCCGGGGTCTGCTCGCCCGCGGCTTCGCCGCCCTGCCGCCGCGACTGCACCATGGCCTTGCGCCGCTGCAGGTAGGCATCGCGGATGAAGCTGTATTTGTCGAGCGCGATCTGGTCGACGAGTCGGTCGGCCTCGAGGAGGTTGGCGCGCGTATCGACGATGTACAGGCCCACCAGGGCATTGCGCACCGGGATGTCGTCCATCGTCAGGATGGCGGCCGTTGGCGACGAGGGTGCGACCAGGGCGACCCCCGTGCCGACGCCGTCGCGTACGGTGCTGGACCCGAGGAAGGGCAGGACCACGTAAGGGCCCGAGTCAAAACCCCAGACCCCCAGCGTGACGCCGAAGTCGTTGGGGATCTTGCGCGCACCGTTCATCGAGGCCACGTCGATACAGCCGCCCAGGCCCATGGTGCTGTTGAACAGTACACGGCCTAGCGTATTGACGAAATCGTGTCCCCGGCCTTGGACGAAGCTGTTGACCGCCGACCACACATCGCCCAGGTTGCTGAAGACATTGTGGATACAGGTTCGCACCGGCCGGGGCGTGACGGTTTCGTAGCCTGTGGCGATGGGCTTGAGAATGGCCCGGTCCAGGGTGTCGTTGAACGCGTACATGCCGCGGTTATAGGATTCCCATGGATCGCTGGGCGTGGGCTGGGGGACATTCGCGCAACCGGCCAGCACGGCGGCCGCGGCCAGCGCCAGGCCGGCGCGCACGGCGCGCGCGGCCGGATGGCGGGCGGGCATCGGATGGGCGGACGGATTCGAGAGGTTCATGTCGGCGGCTCGGCGAGCGGTTCGTGGAGTGAAGTCACGCATTGTAAGGGCAAGAACGGCGCCGTGCGCTGGGGCTTGGACACCGCGTCGGAATGCGGAGAGGTCGCGCGGCGGGGCTCAGTGCGCGGCCTGCGGCGCTGTGCCGCCGCCTTGGGCGCCGCCCTCTTTTTCGGCCGAGCTGTAGAGGAACTTGCTGATGAGTTCCTCGAGGACCACCGCGCTTTGGGTGAACTGGATCTCGCCGCCCTGGGCCAGCATCTTGTCCTCGCCGCCCGGCGTCAGGCCGATGTACTGTTCGCCCAGCAGGCCCGAGGTCAGGATCGAGGCCGAGGAGTCCGTGGGGAATTCGTAGGCCTGTTCGAGATCCAGCGTGACGACGGCCTGATAGCGCTGGTTGTCGAAGCCGATGGTCGAGACCCGGCCCACGACCACGCCGCTGCTCTTGATGGGAGCGCGCACCTTCAGACCGCCGATATTGTCGAAATGCGCCGTCACCTGGTAGGTGGGGGCGAAGGAAAATGAGCTCATGTTGCCCGCGCGCAGCGCGAGGAACACCAGGGCGATCAGGCCCAGGAGGATGAACAGGCCCACCCAGAAGTCGGTTTTTTCACGCGTCATGTCGTTTCCATCAAATCGTCAGTTGGCGAACATCAGTGCCGTCATGAGGAAGTCCAGGCCGAGCACCGCCAAGGCGCCGTCGACCACCGTGCGCGTGGTCGCACGCGACACGCCCTCGGGCGTGGCCCGCGCCGTCCAGCCCTGGTAGAGAGCGATCAGCGTGACCACCACGCCGAACACCAGGCTCTTGACCACCCCGTTGGCGACGTCCTTGATGACGTCCACCCCGTTTTGCATCTGCGACCAGAAGGCGCCCGGATCGATGCCGATCAGCACCACGCCGACGAACCAGCCGCCCAGCACGCCGACCATCGAGAACACGGCGGCCAGCACCGGCATGGCGATCACTCCGCCCCAGAACCGTGGCGCCAGCACGCGCCGCACCGGATCGACGGCCATGACCTCCATCGCCGCGATCTGCTCGCCGGCCTTCATGAGGCCGATTTCGGCGGTCAGCGAGGTGCCGGCGCGCCCGGCAAAGAGCAGCGCCGTCACCACCGGACCCAGCTCGCGCGTGAGCGACAGCGCCACCAGCAGGCCGAGGGCTTCTTCGGAGCCGTAGCGGTTCAGCGTGTAGTAGCCCTGCAGGCCGAGAACGAAGCCCACAAACAGGCCCGAGACGCCGATGATCAGCAGCGAATGATTGCCGATGAAATGGATTTGCTGGAAAACCAGGCGCGGGCGGCGCAGCGCCACGCCGCTGCGCGCGAGGATCGCCCCGAGCAGTCGCGCGAACGCGCCCAGCCCCGTGACGATGGACAGGAATCCGCGCCCCAGGGTGGCGATGCGCGATGACAGGCCGTTCATGGGCGCCCCTTGGACGTCAACCACTGCTGGAAGGCGGGTGTGTCCGGATAGTGGAAGGCGATCGGCCCGTCGGGTTCGCCCTTGAGGAACTGGTGAACATAGGCATCCGTGGAGGCGGATAGATCCTCGGGCGTGCCCTGGGCGATCAGCGTCCTCTGGCCGATGAGGTATACCCGGTCGGCGATGGCGAAGGATTCGGCCACATCGTGGGTGATGAGGATCGAGGCGCAGCCCAGCTGGTCGGCCATATTGCGGATGAGCTGGGCGGTGATGCCCAGGGAGATCGGGTCCAGACCCGCGAAGGGTTCGTCGTAGAGGATGAGCTCGGGCTCGAGGACGACGGCGCGCGCCAGGGCGACCCGCCGCGCCATGCCGCCGGAGATCTCTGATATCCGCAGGTGCGCCGCATGGCGCAGACCCACAGCCTGGAGCGTATCCAGCACGCGCTCGAGGATCTGGTGCTCGGAGATGCAGGTGTGCTCGCGCAGCGGGAAGGCGACATTCTCGAAGACGTCGAGGTCCGTGAACAGCGCGCCCGCCTGAAAGAGGACCCCCATGCGCTGGCGCGCCTCGCGCAGCCCCTCGCCGTGCAGTGTCGCCATGTCCTGGCCGAACACCTCGATGCGGCCGGCGCGTGCAGCGAGCTGGCCGGTGGTGGCGCGCAGCAGCGTGGTCTTGCCCGAACCGGATCCGCCCATCATGGCGACGACCTGGCCCGGCAGGACCTCGAGGTCCGCGTCGCGCAGGACGGTGAAATCACCATATCCCAGTGAAACACCGTCAAATTTCACGATGGGCGTGGAGGCATCGGCTGGATTCATTTCAGGCCAAGTCTATCTCGACTTGTTATTGTACCTGTGGAAGCCGCCCTGATCGTGCAAGCGGGCGGTGCCAAGGCCTTTCTGCCGCCGGTCGGGGGAACTTTTTACGGTGTCGTTCGTTGGATTCAATGTGAACGCGGATTCCGACCTCGAGGATATACAGTATGCGGCGCGTGCCGGCGCGGGGGACACGCACGCCTATGCCTGGCTGGTTGGCCGGCATCAGGCCGCGGTCCATCGCTACCTGGTGCGCCTGACGGGCGCGCCGGATGCCGCGCGCGACCTGACCCAGGACACCTTCTTGCGCGCGTTCCAGGCCATCGGAACCTGGCGCCCCGAGGCCAAGTTCCGTACCTGGTTGTTCCGGATCGCGCATAACCTGGCGCTGGATTATCTGCGTCGGGCCCGGCAGTGGCGGCGCTTCGTGCCTCTGGACGATGGCCTCGAGGTGCCGGACCCGGCACCGGGGCCCGCTGCGCGGCTCGAAGCCACGCGAGACGCGCAGCGGCTGGAGGCGGCCCTGGCCGCCTTGCCACCCGCTCATCGCGAGATTCTGCTGCTGCGGGAAATCGAGCAGATGTCCTACGAGGACATTGCCCGGATGCTCGACTTGAACCTCGGTACTGTGCGGTCGCGCATCGCCCGTGGCCGGGCCGCCCTACTTGCCATCCTGCGACGTTGACGGAGAAAACCATGCCTTGCCCTAGAACTGTCCTGCTGTCGGCCTATATGGACCATGCCTGCACCGAGCGGCGCCGGGCGTTGATTGGCGCGCATGTCCTGGCCTGCCCCGTCTGCGCCGCCGAACTGTCCGCCTTGCGACAGCTGTGCGGCGAACTGCGAGGGCTGCAGGACCCGCCGCTGGACCTGGGCATCGCCCGCCAGTACCGGCCGCAGCCCGCCGCGCCGCGCCTCTCTGCATGGCGCCTTTGGCTCGGCTGGAGTCCCGCGGGCCTGGCGATCGCCGCCGCGCTTGCAGCAGGGCTCGGGCTGGGCGCGTTGCCGCCGGCGGCCTCGCCGTCCGGATCCGTCGTGTGGACCGCGTCATTGCGTGTTTTCGATCCCGTACCGCCTGGCGGCCTGTGCGCCGCCGGCCTGTGCAATCCCCCCAAGGAGCAGACATGAACTCCCGCGTCCTGAAGACCGTGCTGGCGGCGTCATTGGCCTTGAATATCGGTTTCATCGGCGCCGCCGGTTATCGCCAGTGGGTGCCGCCGGAGCCCTTGCCGGTCCGGCCTGCCGCCGCCTTGGCCGACCGGCTGTCCCTGTCGCCCGATCAGCGGGCCGCCTGGCATGCACTCGAGCAGCCGTTCCTGGATCACCTGGCGGCCAATTGGGCCGACATCCGTGTGCAGCGCCGGGTTTTGCTCGACGAGATATTTTCCGGGCATCCGGATGCTGGGCGCCTTGCCTCGCTCCAGGCGCGCATCGCCGGCCTGCAGGATGCCCAGCAAAAACGCGTGATCGCGCAGCTTCTGGCCGAACAGGCGGTGCTGGGCGAGGAGCAGCGCGCCATGCTCAAGGCCTTGCTGCTCGAGGAATACGGTCGGCAGGCCTCGCATGCCGAGCACTTGCATCAGGCACCGTCACAGCCTTGAACGTTAACGGCCGTGCCGGATGGAACTTTTCCGGCCTTGGGGCGTTTGTATCAACGTCGAACTGACATTCACGCGATACCTCCAGGAGCCGCCACATGAAAACTTTCACCCGCCACCTCATCATTGCCCTGAGCCTTGCCATGCCGCTGGCCGGCAGTCCCGCCCTCGCTGCTGATGCGCACGAGCACGGGCATGCCGAAACCACTGCGCTGACACTGGATCATGGCCGCAAGTGGGCCACCGACGACCCCCTGCGCCTGGCCATGGGCAATCTGCGTGGAGTGGTATCCGAGGCGCTGCCCGCGGCGCACGCGGGCACATTCACCGATGCCCAATACGACGGGCTGGGCGCGCGGACCGACCGCGAGCTGGCCTATATCGTCGAGAACTGCAAACTGCCTCCCGAGGCGGATGCCGCCTTGCACGTCATCCTGGGCGAGGTGGTCGCCAGCGCCGAGGTCGTCGGCGGCAAGCAGGCCGGCCAATCACGCGCCGGCGGGGTGGTCGGCCTGGCTCAGGCCCTGAACCGCTATGGCGAATACTTCGACCATCCCGGCTGGGAGGACATCGGCATCCCGCATTGATCGGCCGTCAGCCGCACCGCGCTTCCGCCCGCCGGGCGGATCCGCCTTCTGGTCAGCGCGGCAGCACCGACGCGCCCATCAGGAACTCGTCCACCGAGCGCGCGCACTGGCGTCCCTCGCGGATCGCCCAGACCACCAGGGACTGGCCGCGGCGCATATCGCCCGCGGCGAACACCTTGGCGCGGCTGCTGCAGTAGTCGTCGGTACTGGCCTGCGCGTTGCCGCGTCCGTCGACCGCGATTCCGAAGGCGTCCAGCACGGCGCGCACCGGGGCCACGAAGCCCATGGCCAGCAGCACCAGGTCGGCGGGCATCTCAAAGCGCGAATCCTTCACCTCGCGCATCTTCAGTTGGCCGGTGGCCTTGTCGCGCAGCCATTCCAGGCGCGCGGCGACGAGCTTTTCCACCTTGCCGCCCTTGCCTTCGAAGGATTGGGTGCCCACCGCCCAGTCGCGCTCGCAGCCTTCCTCATGCGAGCTCGAGGTGCGCAGCTTGATCGGCCAGTAAGGCCAGGTGAGCATCTTGTCCTCGGCTTCGGGCGGCTTGAACATCAGCTCGAACTGCGTCACCGAGGCCGCACCCTGGCGGTTGCTGGTACCCACGCAGTCCGAGCCCGTGTCGCCGCCGCCGATGACGATGACGTGCTTGTCCTTGGCGCTGATCGGCCGGGCGATGCGGTCGCCGTGGTTGAGCTTGTTCTGCTGGCGCAGGAAATCCATCGCGAAGTGCACGCCGCGCAGCTCGCGCCCGGGCACCGGCAGGTCGCGCGGCTGTTCGGCGCCGCCGGCCAGCACCACCGCGTCGTGGTGCTCCAGCAGATCCTCCGGTGTGACCACGGTGAGGCCGTCCTCGGCGTCCTCGGGGCGGCCCACGTAGGTCGAAGGGAAAAATTCCACGCCCTCGGCCTCCATCTGGGCCACGCGGCGGTCGATGTGGGCCTTTTCCAGCTTGAAATCCGGGATGCCGTAGCGCAGCAGGCCGCCGATGCGGTTGCTCTTTTCATAGACGGACACGCCGTGGCCGGCCCGCGCGAGCTGCTGAGCGCAGGCTAGCCCCGAGGGGCCCGAGCCGATGACGGCGACCTTTTTGCCGGTCTTGCGCGTGGGCGGCTGGGGCACGACCCAGCCTTCGGCCCAGCCCCGGTCGATGATGGCGTGCTCGATCGACTTGATGCCCACGGCTTCGAAGTTCAGGTTCAGCGTGCAGGCGGCTTCGCAAGGCGCCGGGCAGATGCGGCCGGTGAACTCGGGGAAATTGTTGGTTGACAGCAGCACGTCCAGCGCGCGGCGCCAGTCCTGGCGATAGACCAGGTCGTTCCAGTCCGGGATGACGTTGTTGACCGGACAGGCGTGGGTGCAGAACGGAATGCCGCAATCCATGCAGCGCGCGCCCTGGATCCTGGCCTGCTCGTCGGTCAGGACGGGCACGAATTCCTTCCAGTGGCGCAGTCGCGAGGCCGGGGCCTCGTAGGGGGGCGTGACCCGCTCGAACTCCATGAATCCTGTAATTTTTCCCATGTTCTCGTTTCCTTAGGCCGCCACCGTTTGAGCCTGGGCGCTCGCCCACAACTCGCCCAGTGCGCGGCGGTATTCGACCGGGGTGACCTTGACGAAGGCGCGGCGCGCCTGCGGCCAGTCGTCGAGAATCTCGCGCGCGCGGAAGCTGCCCGTGTGGCGGAAGTGGTTCTCGACCAGGCGGCGCACGATGGTCTCGTCGGTCTCGCGCTCGTGGGCGCGGGTCATGCTGTGCCAGGCGTGGCGTTCGTCGGCGCGCGACTGGATGTCGTGGGCCTCGAGGGCCTCGAGGTGGACCATGCTGGGGTTGCAGCGGCGCGCAAAGGTCTGCTTCGGATCCCAGGCGTAGGCCACGCCGCCGGACATGCCGGCCGCAAAATTGCGCCCGGTCTCGCCCAGCACCACCACGGTGCCGCCGGTCATGTACTCGCAGCCGTGGTCGCCCGTGCCCTCGACCACGGCGACGGCGCCCGAGTTGCGCACGGCAAAACGTTCGCCCACCACGCCGTTAAAGTACGCCTCGCCGCCGGTGGCGCCATACAGCACGGTGTTGCCGGCGATGATGTGATCGGGGCCGAAGCCGCGGAAGTCGTTGGGCGAGCGCACGATGATGCGGCCGCCCGACAGGCCCTTGCCCACGTAATCGTTGGCCTCGCCCACCAGGTCAAGCGTGATGCCGTGCGCGAGGAAGGCGCCAAAGCTCTGCCCGGCCGAGCCGTTGCACTGGATGTGGATGGTGTCCTCGGGCAGGCCCTCGTGGCCGTAGCGCGTGGCCACCGCGCCCGAGAGCATGGCGCCGATAGTGCGGTTGCGGTTGCGCACCGGGGTGATGAAGGATACTTTTTCGCCGCGCTCCAGGGCCGCCTTGCTGCGCTCGATCAACTGGTGGTCCAGGGCGTGCGCCAGGCCATGGTCCTGCTCGATCGTCTGGTGTACGGGCTCGGTGCTGGGCACGGCGTGAAAGATCCGGCTGAAGTCCAGGCCGTGCGCCTTCCAGTGTTCGATGCCCTTGCGCGTATCGAGCAGGTCCACCCGGCCGATCAGATCATCGAAGCGGCTGATGCCCAGCTGTGCCATGATTTCACGGACCTCCTCGGCGACGAAGAAGAAGTAGTTCACGACGTATTCGGGTTTGCCCCTGAACTTCTTGCGCAGCTCGGGATCCTGGGTGGCCACGCCGGTCGGGCAGGTGTTCAGGTGACACTTGCGCATCATGATGCAGCCCTCGACCACCAGCGGGGCGGTGGCGAAGCCGAATTCATCGGCGCCCAGCAGCGCCGCGATCGCCACGTCGCGGCCGGTCTTCATCTGGCCGTCGGCCTGGACGCGGATGCGCGTGCGCAGGCCGTTGAGCACCAGCGTCTGTTGGGTCTCGGACAGGCCGAGCTCCCAGGGGATGCCCGCATGCTTGATCGAGGAGACCGGTGAGGCGCCGGTGCCGCCGTCGTGTCCGGCGATCACCACGTGGTCGGCCTTGGCCTTGGCCACCCCGGTGGCTACGGTGCCCACACCCACTTCAGCCACGAGCTTTACCGATACCGAGGCCTGCGAGTTGACGTTCTTGAGGTCGTGGATGAGTTGCGCCAGATCCTCGATCGAATAGATATCGTGGTGCGGCGGCGGCGAGATCAGGCCCACGCCCGGCACCGAGTAGCGCAACTGGGCGATGTAATCGGTGACTTTGTGGCCGGGGAGCTGGCCGCCTTCGCCGGGCTTGGCGCCCTGCGCCATCTTGATCTGGATCTGGTCGGCGCTGCACAGGTACTCGGCGGTCACGCCAAAGCGGCCCGAGGCCACCTGTTTGATGCGCGAGCGCAGCGAGTCGCCCGCGGCCAGGGGCACGTCGCTGGCGATGCGCTCGGCCCCAAGGACGGAGGCCAGGCTGTCGCCCTTCCTTACCGTGGGCTTGCCCGCGCGCATCTCGGCACGGTAGCGCAGGGCGTCCTCGCCGCCCTCGCCGGTGTTGGATTTTCCGCCGATGCGGTTCATGGCCACGGCCAGCGTGGTGTGGGCTTCGGTCGAGATCGAACCCAGCGACATCGCGCCGGTGGCGAAGCGCTTGACGATTTCCTTGGCGGGCTCCACCTCCGCGAGCGGAATCGCCTTGGCCGGATCGACGCGGAACTCGAACAGGCCGCGCAGGGTCATGTGGCGGCGCGACTGATCGTTGATGAGCTGAGCGTATTCCTTGAAGGTCGAGTAGTTGTTGGCGCGCGTGGCGTGCTGCAGCTTTGCAATGGAATCCGGCGTCCACATGTGCTGCTCGCCGCGGATGCGAAAGGCGTACTCGCCGCCCGCGTCCAACGCGCCGGCCAATACCGGGTCGCTGCTGAAGGCCGCGTGGTGCGTGCGCAGCGCCTCCTCGGCGACCTGAAAGATATCGATGCCCTCGATGTTGCTCGGGGTGCCGGTGAAGTATTTCTGGACCAGGCTGCTGTGCAGGCCGACGGCCTCGAAAATTTGCGCGCCCGTATAGGACATGTAGGTCGAGATGCCCATCTTGGACATGACCTTCTTCAGGCCCTTGCCGATTGCCTTGATGTAATTGTGCATGGCGGTGTCGGCATCGGGCAGTATCCCCGGGCCGCCCTCGGGTGCGGCCTGGGAGCCCGCCATCGTCGACAGCGATTCCAGCGCCAGGTACGGGTGCACGGCCTCGGCGCCGTAGCCGCCCAGCAGCGCGAAATGGTGCACCTCGCGCGCCGAGCCGGTCTCGACGATCAGGCCGGTCTTGGTGCGCAGGCCCGCGCGGATCAAGTGCAGGTGGATGGCCGAGGTCGCCAGCAGGGCTGGGATGGCCACCCGCTCGGCGTCGACCCTGCGGTCGCTCACCAGCAGGATGTTGTAGCCGCTGCGCACCGCGTCGGCGGCGCTGGCGCACAGGGATGCCAGACAGGCCTCGATGCCCTCGTGGCCCCAGGCGGCCGGGTAGGTGATGTCCAGTTCATGGCAGCGGAACTTGTCGCCCGTCAGGCTGCCAATGTGGCGCAGTTGCGCCATCGCCGCCTGGTCCAGCACCGGCTGGTTGATCTCGAGGCGCAGTGGCGGGTTGACGTTGTTGATGTCCAGCAGGTTGGGTTTGGGGCCGATGAAGGACACCAGCGACATCACCAACTGCTCGCGGATCGGGTCGATCGGTGGATTGGTCACTTGCGCGAACATCTGGCGGAAATAACTGTAAAAGGGCTTGGGCCGGTCCGACAGCACCGTCAGAGGGGCGTCGTTGCCCATCGAGCCGATGGACTCCTCGCCGTTGCGCGCCATGGGCTCCAGGATGAACTTGAAGTCCTCCTGGGTCCAGCCAAAGGCTTGCTGGCGGTCCAGCAGCGAGGCGCTGGGCGGCAACGTGTCGTCGGCCTTCAGGGCCGGCAGGTTCTCGAGCTTCATGCGCAGGCGCTCGATCCATTGCTGGTACGGATGGGCGTTGGCCAGTTGCGACTTGATCTCGGCATCCTCGATGATGCGGCCCTGCTGCAGGTCGATCAGCAGCATCTTGCCGGGCTGCAGGCGCCATTTTTTGATGATGCGGTGCTCGGGGATCGACAGGGTGCCGGCCTCGGAGGCCAGGATCACCATGTCGTCGTCGGTGATCAGGTAGCGCGCCGGACGCAAGCCGTTGCGATCCAGAGTCGCGCCGATCTGTCGGCCGTCAGTGAAGGCGACCGCCGCCGGGCCGTCCCAGGGTTCCATCATCGCGGCGTGGTACTCATAGAACGCGCGCCGCGTCTCGTCCATGTCGGCGTGCTGTTCCCACGCCTCCGGGATCATGATCATCATGGCATGGGCCAGCGAATAGCCCGACATCACCAGCAGTTCCAGGCAGTTGTCAAAGGTCGCCGTGTCCGACTGGCCCTCGTAGACAATGGGATAGAGCTTGCCCAGGTCCTCGCCCAGCACGGCCGAGCTCATCACGCCCTCGCGCGCGCGCAGCCAGTTGAAGTTGCCCTTGACGGTATTGATCTCGCCATTGTGGGCGATCATGCGGTAGGGGTGGGCCAGCGGCCAGGCCGGGAAGGTATTGGTGGAAAAGCGCTGGTGCACCAGCGCCAGGGCGGATACGGTGCGGGTGTCGGCCAGGTCGCGGTAATAGACGCCGACCTGGCTGGCGAGCAGCAGGCCCTTGTAGACCACGGTGCGCACCGAGATCGACGGCACGAAATATTCCTGGCCGTGCGCGAGCTGCATGCGCTGGATCGCATGGCTGGCGGTCTTGCGGATCACGTACAGTTTGCGCTCGAGCGCGTCGGGCACCATGATGTCCTGCCCGCGACCGATGAAGAGCTGGCGGATCACCGGTTCGCAGGCGCGCACGGTGGGCGACATCCGCATGTCGTGGTCAACCGGCACATCGCGCCATCCCAGCACCACCTGGCCTTCGTCGCGCACCGCGCGTTCCAGCTCGCGTTCGCAGGCCAGGCGCGAGGCCGTTTCCTTGGGCAGGAACACCATCGCCACCCCGTATTCGTCAGGCGGCGGCAGGGTCACCCCCTGGGCGGCCATGTCCTCGCGGTAGAGCTCATCGGGAATCTGCAGCAGGATGCCCGCGCCATCGCCCATCAATTCGTCGGCGCCGACGGCGCCCCGGTGGTCGAGGTTTTCCAGGATCTTGAGCGCCTGCTGGATGATGGCGTGGCTCTTGCGCCCCTTGATGTGCGTCACGAAGCCCACGCCGCAGGCGTCGTGTTCGTGCATGGGGTGGTAGAGGCCCTGCGGGGCGGGCAGTCCGGGAGGGCAGGCAGTGGGGTGGGTCATGGAGGAACTCGCGAGGCGGATACCGGGTGCCGCGGCGCGCGGCAGAGTTCAGAAAGTTACGCCCTCTGCAGGGTGGGGACAATAGTTTCCATCCATGATCCGTCCCCTTTTATGAATGGCTAAATATCCATTCATTTAAAATAGGGACGTAACAAATAAATTGAAAAATAAAAGGAAAACTGGATTTTTCGGATCCGACTTTATGGGAAAACCCCTATATGAAAGGTTGAAAAATATTATTTAACCCTGGTCGAGGGTGGCGCCGCCGTCGATGCGCAGGTCGTGCAGGGTGATGTGGCGGGCGCGCTCGGACAGCAGGAACAGCACGGATTCGGCGATATCCCCGGGCGTGGCGATCCTGCCCAGCGGAATGCCCAGGCGCCAGCGTGCCGGATCACCCTGGATGACGGCCGCGCGCGAGCTGCCCTGAGCCCACATGGCCCGTTGCATGGCGGTGTCCGTCGATCCCGGCGAGACGATGTTGACCCGGATCCGCTGCGGCGCGAGCTCCAGCGCCAGGCAGCGGCTGAACTGCGTGACCGCCGCCTTCGAGGCCGCATATGCGGACATGCCGGCGCGCGGGGTGCCGGCGGCGTTCGAGCTGACGTTCACGATGGCCCCGGCGCCGCGGGCTCGCATGCCGCGCGCGACCGCACGGCAAACGTGGAACACGCCCGTTGCATTGACTGCGAAGCAATGCGCCCACTGCGCATCACTTAGATCGACCACGTCGCCCATCTCGAGCACGCCCGCCACGCAGGCCAGGCCGTCCAGGGGGCCCAGGGCGCCCTCAGCCTCGACGACGACCCGTTCGACCCGGTCAGGGTCGCGCACATCCAGGGGCGCCGTCCACAGGCGCCCGCCGCTGCACGGATCCGGGGCGGCGGACCGGCGCAGGGCCGCGAGACCCACCTCGTCGCTGTCGGTAGCGGCGACGGCGGCGCCCTGGGCGAGCAATTGCCGGGCGACCTCGGCGCCGATGCCGCTGGCCGCGCCGGTCACGAGGACTCGGCGGCCCGAAAACCCGGATGCAAGGGAAGGGGGGATATTCATGATGACAGGGCCTCGCAGATTTCCCGAGTCGTCAGGCTCATGCCGCAGCAGCGCGAGACATGCGCGATGGCCATCTGGTGGTCGGCCAGGCTGAAATCCGCGCACGCATCGAGGGCGAGAAACGGCTGCACGTCCTGCATGAAGGCTTCGAGGGCCGTGCTCATGCAGCCGATGTGTGCATAGACGCCGGTGATGATGAGTTGGTCGCGGCCCAGCCTGTCCAGGCGCGCGCGCAGGTCGGAACGCTGGAAGGCGCTGTAACGCCATTTCGTCAGGACGATGTCCCCGGGATGGGGGGACAGAGGTGCGGCGATGCCCGCGCCGGTTTCCTGGCCGGGCGCGGTCAGGCCGGGCCCCCAGAAGTCCTTGAGCAACGCGCGGTCGGCGTCGGGCTGCACGAGGGGTTGCGCGGTGTAGAACACCGGGATGCCCCGCGTGTCGCAGCAATTCCGCAGGCGGACGATGGCGGCGATCAAGGCTGGGATAGGCGCGCGCGCCACGTTGTATTTGCCCAGGAAGTAGTCCTGCATGTCGTGGATCAGCAGCGCCGCCCGGCGAGTGTCGGGACGCCACTGCACGCGGTTGTGCACCGGCGCGCCAGGCATGTCGTAGGACGCGAGAGAGGGGATGCTCATAGGGTGTGATCCAGGTCCAGCGCGTCCAGGATGGTGCGCAGTTTGTTGCCGGTTTCGATGCGCTCCTGCGCGGGGATCGAGCCCGGGACAATGCCGGCGCCGGCGTATAGGGTCAGGTCGCGCCCGGCGGCGTGGGCGCAGCGGATGGCCACGGACCAGGCGCCGTCGCCGGCGGTATCGCACCAGCCCACGGCGCCCGCGAAATAGCCACGCTCAAAGGGCTCGATGTCGGCGATGGCGCGCCGCGCGGCGGTGGCGGGCAGGCCGCAAACGGCCGGTGTGGGGTGCAGGGCGAGGGCGAGGTCCAGCGCGCCGATCGTCTGATCGGCCAGTTCGCCCGAAATCGGTGTGCCCAGGTGCCAGAGGCGGGCCGTGGCGGTCAGGCTGGGCCGGGCGGGGATGTCCAGGACGCGGCACAGCGGGCGCAGCGCGGCCTCGATGGCCTCGATCACCACGGCGTGCTCGCGCAAATCCTTGGGTGAATCAAGCAGCGCCCGCGCCTGGCGCGCGTCGGCGGTGGGGTCCGGATGGCGTGCCGCGGTGCCGGCCAGCGGATGGAGGGTGATCCGCCGGCCTTGGCGCCGCACCAGCAGTTCGGGGCTGGCGCCCAGGAAATAGTCGCCGCCGACCCCCAGCGGTATGGCGTAGGTGTAGCCGTTCGTATTGCGCGACCATAGGCGCCCGAGGATGCGGCGGATATCGGCGGGCTGCTCCAGCCCGATCCGCAGGGTGCGCGCCAGCACCACCTTGCGCAGCGTCGGATCGCCGCCCATGCGCCTCAGGGCCTCGCGCACGCCGTGTTCATAGTCGTCACCCGAGGGATGCTCCTGGTGCCGCAGAATACGTGCCGGGCACGCCGGGGGCTGTTCGCCCGGTGCGGCCATGCGGTACCGCGCCTCGGGTACGAGGAGCTGCGTGGGCCGGGCGGGGTCGAAGGGCAACAGGCCCAGCAGCACCGGCGCGGCCAACTGGTCCGCCGCCTCGGCCAGCAGCTCGGCGGCGCGGCGTGCGACGCCGCCCGTCGCCTGGGCGCGCAGCAGGGCGCCACGGCCATGGTAGACCCTGTCTTGAGAGGCGAACAGGCTGTCGCCCGGCCGGAAATCGGCCAGCGAACTGGGCTGCGCCGCCGGGGCGTGTGTAGCGTGGATCAGCATGCCCATGTCACTTGGCGCGCGCCTCGATGCGGATCAAGCGGTCGCCGCTCGGATCGTGCCGGCCCATGGTCTTGACCAGCAGCCAGGCCGTGCCCTGCGGGTCGATGGCGATGTGGTTCGGGGCCGAGCCCGTGGCGACCTGCGCCTGGATGGCGCCCCCGTCGTCGAGGACCGTGACCGTTCCCGCGCCGCGATTCGCCACATAGGCCAGGCGGTGCAGCGGATCGAACGCCACGTTCAGCGCACCCGCGCCGGTGTGCACGCGTTGCAGTACGCGGCCGTCGCGCGCATCGAGCACGGCGACGTCCCCCGATTTCTGCGAGGCCACGTAGATTCGTTGCGCTTGGCTGTCCACGGCGATGCCCGAGGCGCCCAGTGCGCCCGGCACGGTGTAGCGGGCGGCCTGGCGCCCGGTGGCGGTGTCGATGGCAAAGACTTCGGCCGTGTTCAGGCTGACGGTGTACAGGCGCTGGTTGGCCGCATCCAGGGTCAGGCTCATGGGCTTGGGCGCCTCGCCCCCGCCGCTCAGGGTGATGCCGGGCAGGGGCTGCAGCGTGGCCGTGTCGAACACGTGGATGACGTTGCTGGCCGGTGATGACACGTAGGCGCGGTCGTGCGCCGCGTCGATCAGCACGTCGCGCGCGTGCGGTGTGATGCCATCGGGAAACTGCTTGACCAGGGCCAGATCCGCTTGCCGGTAGACGGCGACCGAGCCGCTGCGGGTGTTGGTGGCCCATACCTGTCCGTGAGCATCGTCGATCGCGATCCCGTAGATGGCCTGGACCTGCCCGTCCTGGCGGCTTGCCTGCGGTGCGGGCGTGATGGCGGTTTCGATGCGCAGGGTGGCGGGGTTGATCTTCAACAGCCGGGATTCGCGCACGGGCGGGCGGCCCACGGCGCTGGCGACGTAGAGGCGCTGCGTGCGGGCGCTGTAGGCAATCTGGTAGACCCCCGGGGTCAGGTCGATGCCGTGCGCCTCGAGGGTCCAGGTGGGCGTGGCGGGCACGGCCGTGGCCGGCGGCGGCACCGGATCGGTGGCGGCGCAGCCGGCCGCCAGGCCCAGGCACGCGCCGGCGAGGAGGAACTGGGCGGCGCGCGCGAGCCGGCGCCGGGGAATGGTCGAAGTCATGCGGTTTCCTTGTGCTGGGGTGTGTCTGGAGAAGAAGGGCGTGCCGGGATCCACGGGTCGTTGCGCCGCGGCCGGTCGGCGGCGGCGAGGCGAGCGTCCAGGACCGGGGCGATGCGTCCAACGGCCTCGGTCGCCGGCAGGGCGGCGTGCGTGGCGGGTATTGCATGGACCGTCAGCGCCCCGACGTGGGGCCGCCAGGATTGTGGGTCGAGACCGGCATCGATGGGATCCAGGGCGGCCTGGAACAGCAGCGCCGCACCGGCGTACCGCGCGTGTCGGTGGCCGCGGACCAGACGGTTGGTGTGAGCCACCGTGTCGAAGACCGCGTCCAGCCGGGCGTCCGAGAGCGCGCCCAGGGGATGGTCTTGGGCGCGCAGGAACTCGACAACCCCTGCGCGGTTCAGCCGCTGCGGCGGCAGCGCCTGGGGGTCGGCACCGGCGATGTGCAGCAAGGCCTTGTACAGGTCCTCGGGCGCGGGTTCCGGCCGGTTGCGCCACGCTTCGCAAGGGTAGGCATCCAGCAGGGCGAGCACGCCGACCGCCGCGCCTCGCGCCTGCAACTCAGCGGCCACGGCCTGAGCCAGGATGCCGCCCACCGACCAGCCGGCCAGGTGGTAGGGCCCCGCGCCCTGCAGCGCTTGCACTCGGTCGGCATAGTCGCGCGCCATGTCCGCGAGGGTGGCGGCTGGCGCGCCGCCGTCCAGGGCCAGCGTGGGCGCCTGGAGGCCGTGGACCGTGCGCGGCGTGGCCAGAGCGCGGGCCAGGGTCCCGTAGCACCAGGACAGGCCGCCGGCCGGGTGGATGCAGAACAGGGCCGGCCGGCCCCCGTCCTCGCGCAGTGTCACCACGGGGCCGAAACCGGCCTGTGGCGCCTCGGCGGGCCCGTGGCTTGGGGTGTCCAGGTGCGCGGCCAGGCGCGCGACCGTGGGATATTGAAAGATCGTGCCCAGCGAAACGTCCCGCGTATCCCGCAACCATAAGGCCAGCCGCGCCGCCAGCAGCGAATGGCCGCCCAGTGCAAAGAAATCGTCGTCGGCGCCCGGCAGACCCGGCAGCTCGAGGATGGCGCGAAAGCCCTCGGCCACGCGGCGCTCGGACGCGGTGCGCGGCGGGCGCCCGGCTGCGGGGCCCGTGCGCTCGGGGATCGGCAGTGCCCGGCGGTCGAGCTTGCCGTTGGCGGTGACTGGCAGGTGAGGCAGGAACACCCAGGCCGAGGGCACCATGTAGTCGGGCAGATACGCCGCGGCATGGGCCGCCAGGGCGTCGGGATCCGGATCGTGGCCCGCCTCGGTCACCAGGTAGGCGGCGAGCAGGGCGTGGCCGGGCTGATCCTCGCGGGCGAGGACGGCGGCCTGTGCGACCTCGGGGCAGGCGGACAGCACCGCCTCGATCTCGCCCAGCTCGACGCGCTGGCCGCGCAGTTTCACCTGGTGGTCCAGGCGGCCCAGGTACATCACGGCGCCGTCCTCGCGGCGCGCCGCGAGGTCGCCCGTGGCGTACAGGCGGCCTGGCGGCAGGCCCGGCGGCGCGGGGATGAAGCGTTCGGCGCTCAGGTCCGGGCGGCCCAGATAGCCGATCGCGAGCTGCCGTCCGCTCAAGTAGAGTTGGCCCGGAGTGCCCGGCGGCACGGGCCGCAGCCGCTCGTCCAGTACGTGCAGTCCGGTGTTCCAGACCGGCCGGCCGATGGGGACGGGCTGACTGTCGTCGCCGGCATGGGCCTCCCAGTATGAGACGTCGACGGCGGCTTCGGTGGGGCCGTACAGATTGTGCAATCCCGCCCGGAGCGTCCGGTGGAAGCGGTCGCGCAGCGACGCCGGCAGGGCCTCGCCGCTGCAGAACACGAGCCGTGCGCCCAGGCCCCTGGCCGAGGGCTCCTCCAGCACGGCGGCCAGCATCGACGGCACGAAATGCAGTACGGTGATGCCATGGGCGCGTATCAGGCGGCACAGCCACGCCGGGTCGCGGTGGGCGTCGGGCGGCGCCACCACCAGGCGCGCGTCGCTCAGGAAAGGCAGGAACAGCTCCCAGACCGACACATCGAACGTGGCGGGGGTTTTTTGCAGGATGCGGTCCCCGGGGCCGATGGCATAGTGCTCGCGCATCCACTCCAGCCGGTTGACGATGGCCGCGTGCGGCACGATGACGCCCTTCGGGGCGCCTGTCGAGCCCGAGGTGTAGATCACGTAGGCCGGATCCTCGGGGCCGGCGATCGGCTCGTCCACCGCATCGGGCTCGCCGGCCGCCAGCTCGGCCGGCGACAGCGGCTGCGTCGCCAGGCCCTCGCACAGCGCCGCGGGCCCCAGCAGGGCGCATGCGCGCGAGTCCTCGAGGATTCGGCGCAGGCGGGCGGCGGGCTGGCGTGGGTCCAGCGGCAGGTAGGCCGCGCCGCTGCGCAGGATGGCCAGCAGGCACAGCACCCGCTGCGCCGAGCGCGGCAGCGCCACGGCCACGCGTTCCCCCGGGCGGGCGCCGGCGGCCCGCAGGCGGGCGCAGGCCGCTTGCGTCCACGCGTCGATGTCCGCGCAGGTCCAGGCGCCATCGGCGTCCTCCAGGGCCACGCGCGCGGCGTGCGCCCGCAGGCGCGCCTGGATGCGCGACCAGAGCGTGCCCGCAGGCAGGGGGTGGTCCGTGCGGTTGGGTGCGAGCGCCCAGCGCTCGTGTTCCCGGGGCGTCAGGGTAGGCACCTCGGTCAGCCGGGGCGCGCGCAGGGCCGCCGCCAGGAATGCTGTCAGGCGCGCCAAGTGGGCCTGCGCCTGGGCCGCGGAGTACAGGGCCGGGTTGGCTTCGACCTCGATGCGCAGGTCGCCGCCGTCGGGTGCGGCGCGGAAACTGAACGTCAGGTCCTCCACCGGGCCAGTGCACAGCACGGCCTGGGAGGCGTCCAGCCCAGCCGCCGCGTAGGGTGCGTCAAAGGGCAGGACATTGAGAATGGGGCCGTGCAGGCGGGGCAGGCCGCCGGGCAGCGCCAGGTCGCGGCGCAGGTGCTCGGCACGATAGCGGCTGTGGCGGCGGATGCCGCGCAGGGCGCGTGCCGCGGCGGCCAGCAGTTCGGGCAGGGGGGCGGTCTCGTCCAGGGGGCAGACCCACGGCACCACGTTCATGACCGTGGCCACGGCGCGCGCGCTACGGCTGCCCAGGCGCCCCATGGCGGGCACGCCCACCACGCAGTCGGCGGGGCCGAGATGCCGGGCCACATAGGCGGCGCCCAGGGCTGTGAGGATGTCGGGCCAGCTTACCTCGGTGGCGGCTTCCAGGGCTTGCAGGGCGTCCACCAGGGCGATGGGCGCGGCGTGTTCCTCGCGCAGGCAGGTTGCGGCGCTGAGGGCGGTGCCGGTGGCCAGGCTGGCGGCCGGCATGCGCCCCGCGCAGTGTGCCAGCCAGAACGCGCGGGCCGCGTCGCGCGCGGCGCTGCTCCGCCAGGCCCGGTCCTCGGCCCAGACCGGCGCGAGCGGCGCGAGCGGCGGCTCCCCGGACGTGGTTCCGGTGACCAGCGCGTGATACAGCCGTATCGCCCGCCCCTCGACCAGCGCCATGCCGTAGCCGTCGGCGGCCAGATGATGGACGCGCTGGTACCACAGGGTCGTCGTGGGGCCGCAGAGGAACAGGACCTGGCGTGCGAGGGGATCGATGAGCGGGTTCACGGGGCGCGCGAGGTCGCGGCGTATCCAGGCTCGGGCCTGTTCCAGGGCCTGCGACTCGGGGCTTGCGCGCAGGTCGCGGACCTCCAGGCGCGGCGCGCGGGCCGGGTCCAGCGCCTGTACGGGGCCAGCGGGGTGCTCGTCGAAGCGCAGGGACAGGGCTTGCGCTTCGGCCAGGGCCTGATTCACGGCCTGCGTGAAGCGCGGCACATCCAGCGCGGTGCGCAGCGTGGTGCAGTGTGCCGGATTGAAGATCGGGCTGGTCGGATCCAGGCGCTGGGCGTACCACAGGCCCTCCTGAGCCTCGGTCAGCGGTGCCCAATCCGGCGGCGCGGTATCGGCTGTGGGCGTTGAGCCGCCCGCCGCGTGGTGCGGGAGGCTCATGCCGTCGAGCCCATGCCCCGGGACGCGACGGTCCACCAGTGCGCCAGGGTGGCCTCGGCCGCGAGATCCGCGAAATCCAGGGTGGCGCCGTCCGCGCGCCAGCGCGAGGCGAGCCGCATGATGCGCATGGAGTCCAGGCCCAGGTCCATGAGGTTGTCGTCATCGCGGATATCCGCCGGGTCCTCGTGCAGCACGTGGGCGATGTCCTCACGCATGCGCTCCAGCGTCAACGGACTTGAGGTCGATGCGGGCATGGTCATTCTCCTGATGTGTCCTGCCGCGCCAGCAACTGGGCCCGCAGCTCGGCACGCAAGGCCTTGCGGCTGATCTTCAGGGCGGCGGTCGAGGCGAAGCGTTCAACGAACACGACCTGGTCTGGGACCTTGAAGTCCGCCACGCCGCGCTCCCGGATCCATTGCTTGAGCGCCGCCGGGCGCGGTTTGTCGCCCTTGGGGATGATGAAGGCGCAACTGCGCTCGCCCAGATACTCGTCGGGCACCGACACTACGGCGGCGTCATAGACCTGGGGGTGCGACAGCAGATGGTCTTCGATCTCTTCCGCGGAGATCTTTTCTCCTGCCCGGTTGATGTGGTCGCCCGCGCGGCCCTGGACCTCGAGGTAGCCTTCTGGCGTCATGCGCACCACATCGCCGGTGCGGTAGTAGCCGTCCGCGGTGAACGCACGTGCGTTGGCGGACGGGTTGTCGTGGTAGGCGCGGATCGTGTAGGGGCCGCGCGTGAGCAGGTGCCCGGCCTGGCCCGGAGGGACCGGCTGGCCCGCGTCGTCCAGGATCAGGATCTCGTCGTCGGGGCTGATCGGGCGGCCCTGCGTGTGGATGATGAGGTCGTCGGGATCGTCCAGGCGTGTGTAGTTGACCAGCCCCTCGGCCATGCCGAAGACCTGCTGCAGGGTCGCGCCCAGCACCGGGCGCACGCGGCGGGCAACTTCGGTCGAGAGCTTGGCCCCACCGACCTGGATGGTTTGCAGGCTGCTCAGGTCGTGGGGTGTGTTGGGCGCCAGGTCCAGCCATTGCAGCAGCAGCGGAGGCACCAGGCTGGTGACCGTCACGCCCTCGCGCGCGATCAGCACAAAGGCCGACTCCGGATCGGGCGAGGGGCTGAGTACGACCCGTCCGCCGGCGTACAGCGTGCCGAGGAAGCCTGGCGAGCTCATAGGGAAATTGTGCGCGATCGGCAAGGCGCCGAGAAAGACCGTGTCCGGCCCCAGGCCGCAGATTCGCGCCGATTCGCGCAGGGTGTAGATGTAGTCGTCGTGGGTGCGCGGGATCAGTTTGGACAAACCAGTGCTGCCGCCCGAAATCTGCAGAAAAGCGACGTCCGGTCCCTGCGACACGGTGGCTGGAGTCGCGGTGCCATCGGTCGCGTACAGGGGTTCCAGGGCCGTGTGCCCTCCGGCTTCGCCGACAATCCAGGCGCGCTCGACCCAGGGGCAGCGCGCGCGCAGTTCGCGCGCCAGCACGCGGTAGTCACAGCTCCCGTGGGTCGCGGCGGCCACGTAGGCGCGCGCCACCGAGCCCCTGGCGAAATGCTCGATTTCCGCGATGCGATGGGCGGGCAAGGCGTAGACCGGGATCAGGCCGGCGCGAAACAGGCCCATCACCACGCCGATGAAATCGGGGATGTTGGGCAGGTGCACTAGGACGCGGTCGCCGCGCTGCAAGCCGGCTTGCAAAAAACCAGCGGCCAGGGCCGACGCTCTGCGGTCCAGTTCGGCGTAGCTCCAGCGCTGGTCGCCGCCGGTGACCGCGACCCGGTCCGGATGCGCCGTGGCGCGCTCGCGCAGCCACGCGCCAAAGGTTTCGTTGCGCCAGTGGCCGGCGGCGCGATAGCGCTCGGCGAATTCGGCGGGCCATGTCTGGGCTGGCGCATGCATCTAGGGAATGAATTTAATCATGATAATGAGAATGATTATATTCTAAGAGTATAGAAATTTTCCTTGCGCCAGTCCATCCTGAAATCGGGTTCAGCTTCCGTTCAGGCCCGTATTCCGGGGCTCTCCAGCCAGTCGTCCAGGTTCAGCCGCAGCAGGCGCCAGGCCGGCGGCGCGGCGGCCGCCGGCAGGCACAGGGCGGCGCAGTGCAGCGGCGATTGCCATAGCACGCGGACGTGCAGGCCCTCGGCCTGTGGTGCTCCGCCAACCCGGCGCCAGCCACCGACCGCCGTCGCCAGCCGCAGGCGACCCGGCTCGAGGGCGAGGCCCAGGCCGCAGGTCTTGAGGACGGCTTCGCGGCAGACCCACTCGACACAGAAAGCCCGCGGCGCAACCAGTGCCCCGGCGGTGCCGGCGGGTTCGCCGGTCACCCGCAGCAGCAGCGCCTCGTCGACGGTGTCGGGACAGGTTTCCACGTCCACGCCCAGCGGATGCGGGCCGAGGGCGACGAGCACCTGGGATCCGCTGTGGGCAATGTTGAAATGCCACTGGGGCGGGCTGTGCGCCAGCGCCGGCTTGCCGTGCGGGCCGGCGACCAAGCGCACCTCGGCCGGCGCCAGGCCCAGGCGCGTGGCCAGCAAGCGCCGCGCCAGCGCGCGCCCGGCCAGGCTGCGCAGGCGGTCCGCCGGCTGGTGCAGGCGGGCGATCCATTGCCATTCCTCGGGCGGCAGGTCGTGGCGCAGGCGCCGTGCCTGGCCGGCGTCCGGCAGGCCGTGCGAGGCGATGACCAAGGTCTCGATCATGGCGGTTATCAGGATGCCGCCAGCGCGATGGCGCGCCGGGCCGATGCGGACAGGGCCTCGCCGTGACCGATGCCCTCCAGTGGTTCCAGCCGGCAGTCCAGGCCGCGGATGTCGGCCAGGCGCCGGCCCAGCGCCCGCAGGGCCGGCAACGTGGGCACGCCGCCCCTTCTGCGGGCCTGCGGCGCCGCGGGGTCGCGAGGTTGCGGGTGCCATGCCTCATGGGTGCCGGCCATCAGCGTGAGGCGCAGCGGGCGCGTCGGCGGTGCTGCCCGCAGATTGTCGAGCAGGTCGCCGATGAGGCCCTTGCGCCACCACAAGGAGGGGCTGGCGCCGATCGTATGCGCAAAGGCGCCGGGCCGGCTCGCCAGCGCGTACAGCGCGCACAGGCCACCGTAAGAGTGGCCGTAGAGACTCGTGCGACTGCCGTCGATGACGATTTGCGCGCGCGCCCAGTCCATCATCGGGCCCAGCAGTTCGTCCAGGAAAGCGTCGGCGCCTCCGCACTGCCAGCGGGGCACGCGCGGGTCGGGCCAGCGCCCGCCGTCCGGCGCGGGCGGTGTGTAGTCCAGGGCGCGGCCCGCGAGTGTCTGTTCCTTGCCCGGGTCGTGGCCGGGGATCAGCACGGCGCAGCGGGCCAGGGCGTCCGGCGCGGGCGCCAGCGGCCAGACCCAGTCGCCGTCCAGCAGGACCAGGAGGGGCCAGCCGGCGGGCGGCGGCGGGCCGTCCGGAGCGTACAGGCGCAGACGCCGCGCCGGCCGCCTCCCGGCCGCATCCGCCGCCAGGAGGGTGCTCAGCGGGCGCCCCGGCATGCTCATGGCCGGGGCTGCAGGTTCACGAGGTAGGTGCCCCGCAAGGGCACGGCGAGAAACTGGGTGTTGATGGCACGCAGCGTGGCGGCCGGATCGATGTCGGCGAACCGGTCCGGGTGGATCCAGTGCGCGAGCGCCTCGATGAACACCACGTGCAGGGGGGAGTCGTTGAAGGCATGCCAGATGCCGTGACTGTTGCCCGAGCGTACGGCCGGCAGGGCATCGAGATGGTTGCCCTCGATCACGCGTCGCAGGCTGGCGCGCGCCGTGGCGTCGTCCACGCCGGCGCCGATGGCCAGGCCCTTGGCCATGCGCGAGCCCGTGCCCGTGGCCACGTAGACCCGCGGCGCGCGCGAGTTGATGTATTCGAAGTTCAGCTTGCCCGTCGCCGTTTTCAGGATGTCGGCACCGATGTTGTGGCCGCCCGCGTAGCGGATCATTTCATTGAAGGTCCCCACGCCCGGCGAATTGCAGCAGTCAGTGCTGCCCGCGTGCGCGTGGACGAAGACCGGCGGGCGGTCGGCGTCGGCGAGGCCGTCCAGCCGCCGCGCGACGGTCCCCAGGTGCTCTTCGTAAAAGTGGATGAACGCCTCGGCACGCTCCTCGTGGCCGATCGCCCGGCCCAGCGCCCGCAGGCTGGGGATGGTGTTCTCCATGGGCCGCATGAAAAAGTCGATCACGATCACGGGGATGCCGGCCGTCTCCAGGCGGCCGATGAGCGGCGACTCGGCGGCCGCCTGGCCCGGCGCCAGGCCGGCGAACGACGCGGTCATGACCACGAGGTCCGGGCGCAGCGCCAGCGTGCTTTCCACCGAGAACGAATCGGCCCGGTGACGCCCCACCACTGGCACTTGGGCCAAGCTGGGAAACCGCGCGAGCGCCGCCTCATAGTCCGGCTCGAAAGAGGTCTTGAACTCGTCGGACCAGCCCGCCAGGATCGCCGCTGGATCCGGTGTCAGCAGCGACAGGACCTGAAAGTGCCGGGCCTGGGCGAGGACCACGCGCTGCGCGGGTCCCGGCAGGGAAACCTGCCGGCCGAGGATGTCGGTGACCTCGATGGCGGCCGCCGCGGCCGGCGGCGCGAACATCGCTGCGCCGGCCAGCAGCGCCGACAACAGCAGCGCCGGCAGCGCGGTGCGCAGGCGTGCGAGGCGTTGCCCGGGCTGGGCTCGCGGCGAGGGGGCGACCATGGGGGCGGCGGGGCAAGGAGTCGAGGGATGGGGACGCATGGATTGATGGCGGTCGGGCGGCGGTCCCGGGCGCAGCGCCCGGGGCGGAATCGAGGTCGGGCTGAGGGTCATGAGGTCGGCGCGCACAGTCCGTCGATGAGAATGTGGGCCAGCCCCCGCGAGCAGGTCTCGACCCGGGCCGACACCTCATAGACCCGGGCCAGCGATTCCGGCGTGATGACCTCGTGTGGCCTGCCGTGGCCGGCCAGCTCGCCGGCGCGGATCAGCAGCGCCTCGTCGCTGCGCTGCAGGGCGATATTCAGATCGTGCAGCACGATCAACGTGGTCAGGTGGTGCTCGCGCGTTTCCTGGGTAAGCAGATCCATCACGTGGCACTGGTAGTTCAGATCCAGGGCCGAGAGCGGTTCGTCGAGCAGCAGCAGTCGCGGCTTGCGGATCAGGGCCTGGGCCAGGCCCACCAGCTGCTTCTGCCCGCCCGAGAGCTGGTCCAGGTAGTGCATGGCGAGGTGCTCGATGCCCAGGCGGCGCAGCACGTCCAGGATGCGTTGGGGATCGACGGCCTGGGCTTGCGGGTCCAGGTCGGAGGCGCGCGCGGCGACCAGGACGGACTCGAACACTCTCAGGTGGACCGCCGCCGGCAGAGACTGCGGCAGATAGACCACGCGCTGCGCCCGCCGCTCGAAGGACAGGCGCGTGAGGTCCTGCCCGTCCAGCATCACCTGTCCGTGCGCGGCCTTCAGCAGGCCGGCCAGGGCCTTGAGCAATGTGGATTTGCCGCTGCCGTTGGGGCCCAGCAGCGACACCACCCGGCCGGGCATCAGCGGGCCGGCCGACAGGTTCCGGATGATGGGGCGGCGGCCGTAGGCCACCGACAGGTCCTGGATCTGGAACACAGCGGCCCTACCTCATCTGGCGGCGCAGCACCACCGCCAGGAAAAACGGCACGCCCACCAGCGAGGTGACGATGCCGACAGGGATGATGATGCCGGGCACGATGTTCTTGGAGGCAATGGAGGCCAGCGACAGGATGGTGCCGCCCACCAGGGCGCTGCCCGGCAGGTAGAAGCGATGATCCTCGCCGAACAGGCGGCGTGCGATGTGCGGTGCGATCAGGCCGATGAAGCCGATCGTGCCCACGAAGGACACCGCCAGCGCCGCCAGCAGGCTGATGCGCACCAGGGCCGTGAGGCGCAGGCGCGGCACGTCGATGCCGAAACTCGCCGCCCGGTCCTCGCCCAGGCGCAGCGCCGTCAGTTTCCAGGTGTCGCGCAGCGACAGCGGCAGCAGGATGGCGAACGCCAGCAGCATGATGCCGACCTTGGGCCAGGACGAGCGCGCCAGGCTGCCCATGGTCCAGAACACCAGGCCCTGCAGGGCTTCGGCGCTGGCGACGAACTGGACCAGCGACACGGCGGCGTTGAACGAGAACACCAGCGCGATGCCAAACAGCACCAGCCCTGCCGTGCTCATCGAGCCCCAGCGCGCCACCGCATCCAGCAGCAGGGCGGACACCAGGGCGAAGACGAACGCGTTGGCCGCGATGGCCCAGGATTGCGGCACTCCCGGCAGCGACAGTCCGAGGACGATGGCCAGCGACGCGCCGAAGGCGGCCGCCGACGAGATTCCGAGCGTAAAGGGACTGGCCAGCGGATTGTTCAGGATGGTCTGCATCTCGGCGCCGGCCAGTCCCAGGGCCAGTCCGATGGCGACGGCCATCAGCGCATATGGCAGGCGGATGTCCCAGACGATCACTCGAGTGGTCGGATCGGCTTGCGCGGGGTGGAACAGCGCATGGCTGAGCTCCGCCCAGCCCAGGCCCGAGGGACCGAGCATGAAGTCCGCCAGGATCGATACCAAGATCACGGCGCCCAGCGCCGCGACCAGCAGCCAGCGGCGGCGCAGCATGTGCCGGTAGTGGAGCAGGGCTGGGGCGGCGGGCGTCAGGGAGGAGTCCATGCCAAGGGGGCGACGGGCCGCGCATGCGTGGGCATGCTCGGGCCATGAAAAGAATGAGAACCGTTTACAGCATGGAAAGTATAGTGGATCATGGGGTCTTCCGTCCCGGACGTCATCCATGCCCGCTGCGCCCACGCCCTTCATGTTGCCTCTGGCCGACGGTCGCGCCTGCGCGGTGCGGATTGCCGCGCCGTCCCGGCCCCCGCCCGCGGCGGGCTGGTCCTGCGCCTATGTGCTGGATGCGCATCAATTCGACATGATGTGCGCCGACCCGTCCGGCCTGCCGGGGGTGCTCGTCGGCGTTGCGCCGGGCGCGCCCGCGGACCGGGTATGGGACTATACCCCCCGGCGTCGCGGACGCACGCCGCCGCCTGGCGTCGCCGGCCACGCCGCGCACTGGTGGCGAGCCCTGGAGCGCGTGCGCGGCCGCGTGGCGCAGGAGGGGTATCGCCTCGATGACCGGCGGCGGGTGTTCTGCGGCCATTCCCTGGGCGCCTTGTTCGGTCTGTATGCCATGACGCACCGGCCCGACGCGTTCGACGGCTATGTACTGTCCAGTCCCTCGGTCTGGTGGGGCGATCGCCATGTGGTCCGCCTGCTGCGCCGGCGGCGGGACTGGCTGTGCGCCAGCGGCGTGCCCGCGCTGGGCGTCTTTCTCACGGTGGGCGAGCATGAACAGGGGCTGGGGCCGGACGATGCGGATGCGGACCCGGAGGAACAGGTGCGGCGCCTGGCCATGCGGCGCGCGCGCGGCATGGTGGACGGCGCGCGGGATCTGGCGGCGGAGTTCGCGCGCTGTCCGGGCCTGCGCCTGCACAGCGCCCTCCTGCCAGGGCGCGGCCACCGCACGGCGTCGCGCGACGCTCTGCTGCCGGGATGGCGTTGGCTGTTGGCGGGCCAGCACGGCTGAGGGCTGGATGCTGGACGCCTCTCAGCCCGCGTAGTCCGTCATGCCGGGTCCGGCGTCCTCCAGGGGGTACAGCGGTCGCGCCCGGCGCTTGAACGGGAACAACGACCAGTCCGAGCTGGTGGCACCAGGGCTGTCGCATTCGACCAGCCCGGCCGAGATCGGCACGAACACCGGGCGGCAATACATGCGGGATTTCAACAGTAGAAAGCGCGCCTCGCGCGGATCCTGGCCCAGGCTCTCGAAGACCCCGAGATCCCAGGGCTCGTGCGTGCGCTCGGTCAGCACCAGGCGCGCGGCGCCGATGTCCAGCACGGCGCTGCGCCCCATGCAGGCGCGCTGGCCGGTGTAGGTGGGCCCGGTGATGGTGTACCAGCCGTCGCTGAGCGCCAGCACGGTGCCCTGCAAGGCCATGGGCCGCGCTTGGCGGCCGATGCGCTCTAGAGACTGCTTGTTGCCGACCGGCAGGGCCACGGCGGCTCCCACCCCGGCCTGGTGCAGGGCGTCGACCGCCCGAGGGTCGCAGTACAGCCCCGCCAGAATGCCTTCGAGGCCCAGATCCAGGGCGGCCGAGAGCACATCCATGGTGTCGCACGTCCCGCCGGACATGCAGTTGTCGCCGTGGTCCAGCAGCATCACCGGCCGGGTGGCGGCGCGCGCCATGTCCTGCGCGCGCGCCAGGGATTCGGCGAGCGGCTCGCGGTCATAGCAAAACCCCGCCCGCTTGCCCCAGATGCCCTCGGCCAGCGCGTCCGCCGCCCGTTGTGCCGCGTTGCGATCGCCGTCGGCGACGGTCACCACGCTCAAGCACGGGAAGGCGATGTCGGCCAGGCCGAACCCGGGCAGCACCGAGGCGGCCAGCAGGCCGCTGGACTCGGCC
This sequence comes from Castellaniella sp. GW247-6E4, assembly GCF_040276065.1. Classification (NCBI taxonomy): domain Bacteria; kingdom Pseudomonadati; phylum Pseudomonadota; class Betaproteobacteria; order Burkholderiales; family Alcaligenaceae; genus Castellaniella; species Castellaniella sp. GW247-6E4. The sequence goes on from NZ_JBELOI010000007.1 coordinate 84,653, forward strand.
GCGCGGGCCGCCTCGACCGCCGCGCGCATGGCCGGCGTATCGGTGGCGCTGCGCAGCGTATGGCTGACCAGCGGCAGCCGGCGCCAGGCGACGACCGGCCGCGAGTTGCCGGCGAGCATGTCGAACAACAGGCGTCCGGCATGCGCGCCCGTCTCGTACATGTCGATGTGCGGATAGGTCTTGAAACTGACGATTACATCGGCGTGATCGATCATTTTCTGCGTGACGTTGCCGTGCAGGTCCAGCGCCACCGCGATGGGCACGCCGGGCAGGCGCGCGCGCAGGCGTTCCAGCAAATCGCCTTCGCCGTCGTCGGTGGTCTCGGCCACCATGGCGCCGTGCAGGTCCAGCAGCAGCGCGTCGCATCCGGGGGCCGCATCGACGATGGTGTCGCAGATGTGCCGATAGGCCTCGCCGTCGACGGGGCCGCTGGGATAGGCCGAGGCATCGATGGGCGTGACCATGTCCGCCCCGTGTTGCTGCGCCAGGTCGATGAAGGCCGCCATCGCGGTGCGCTTGCCCAGATTGGCTGCCAGGGCGTCGGCGCCATATACCGGCCCCTGTGGGCCGAAAGCGGACAGAGGCGTGGCGACGGGCGAGAACGTATTGGTTTCATGATTCGTGCGGGCGATCAGAACTTTCATGAGGCACTCCTGTCGATGGCGCCCACGCCCGCGATGCGCAGCATGGCGTGCAGCAGTACGTTACAGCCCGCCTCCAGATGGTCGGGCTGCGCGTCCTCCACCTCGTTGTGGCTGATGCCGTTCTTGCACGGCACGAAGATCATGGCGGAGGGCGCCACGCGAGCCAGATACACCGCGTCGTGGCCAGCGCCGCTGATGACCGGCATGACGCTGTAGGACAGGCGCTCGGCGTATTCCCCGACCAGTCCGACCAGCTCGGGATCGAAGGCCTGCGGCGGGAAGTACACCACCGGTTCGAGGGACACACTCAGGCCGCCACCCTCGCCGAGCTCGGAGCAGGCCTGCGCCAGGGCCTGATCCATGGCGTCCAGCACCTGGTCGTCGGCCGCGCGCAGGTCCACCGTCAGGCGTACGCGGCCAGGGATGACGTTGCGCGAATTCGGAAAGCTGTCGATCCATCCCACGGTGCCGCGGCCGTGCGGCGCGTGGCGCAGCGCGATGTCGTTGACCGACTGGATGAGCCGCGCGGCGGCCAGCAGGGCGTCCCGGCGCATTGCCATGGGCGTCGGGCCGGCATGGGCCTCTTGGCCCTGGATGATGACGTCGTACCAGCGCTGGCCCAGCGCGCCCTGCACGGCGCCGATCACCGTGTCGTGGGCCTCCAGTACCGGGCCCTGCTCGATGTGCGCCTCGAAGTAGGCGCGCACCGGCACCGGGCCGTCGGGCTGTCGGCCGGCATAGCCGATGCGATCCAAGGCCTCGGCCACCGATACACCCTCGCGGTCGCGCTGCGCCAAGGCGTGCTCGAGCGTGAAGGCGCCCGCAAAGACGCCGGACCCCATCATGACGGGCACGAAGCGCGAGCCTTCCTCGTTGGTCCAGGCCACGACTTCTAGGGGCGCCTCGGTCCGGATGCCGCGCTCGTTCAGGGTGCGCAGCACCTCGATGCCTGCCAGCACGCCGTAGTTGCCGTCGAACTTGCCGCCGGTGGGCTGGGTGTCGATGTGGCTGCCCGCCATGACGGGGGGCAGATCGTCGCGCGTGCCGGCGCGGCGCATGAAAAGATTGCCGATGGCGTCGACCCGGACCGTGCAGCCCAGCTCTGTGGCCCACCGGCGCACCAGGTCGCGCCCCTGGCCGTCCAGGTCCGTCAGCGCCAGGCGGCAGACTCCGCCCTTCTCGGTGGCGCCGATCCGGGCGAGTTGCATCAGCGAGGCCCACAAACGGTCGCCGTCGATGCGCAACCCGGAAATGTCCGGTTCAGAGCGTTCATTCAGTCTTGCGGTCATACATTGACTCCCAGATAGCGGTCCTTGACCGCATGATCGGCCCGGAATTCATCGTTCGAGCCTGAGTAGACGATTTGCCCCTGTTCCAGGATGAAGTGGCGGTCGGCGAGCTGGGTGCAGACCTCGAGGTTCTGCTCGACCAGCAGGATCGAGACGCCCGATTGCCGGATCTGCTTGATCTGCGCCACGATCTCCTCGACGATGACCGGCGCCAGGCCCTCGACGGGTTCGTCGAGCATCAGCAGGCGCGGATGGTTCATCAGCGCGCGCCCGATCGCGAGCATTTGCTGCTCGCCGCCCGACAACTGGCCGCCGCCGTTGCCGCGGCGCTCTTTCAGGCGCGGAAAGATGCGATAGACGTCGTCCAACTGCCAGGGCGAGTCGCGCCGCAGGCCCAGATTGAGGTTTTCCTCGACGGTCAGGAGCTTGAAGATGCCGCGGTTCTCGGGCACCAGGCAGATGCCGCGCCCCGCGACGCGGTGCGCGGGCAGGCCGGCGATCTCCTGGCCCTGGAAGACGATCGAGCCGGGGCGCGGCGCAATCAGGCCGGCGATGGTCTTGAGCGTGGTCGACTTGCCGGCGCCGTTGCGGCCCAGCAGCGTGGCCACGCCGCCTTCCGGGACGTCCAGCGACACGCCCTGCAGGATGTGGCTCTTGCCGTAATAGCTGTGAATTTCCTTGACGGACAGGGTCATGCCGCGCCTCCGGTGATCATATTGCCCAAGTAGGCGCTGCGCACGCGCGCGTCATTGCGGATCTCGTCGGGCTTGCCCTCGACCAGCACCTGGCCTTGCTGCATGACGGTGATGGTGTCCGAGATGTCCATGACGATGCCCATGTTGTGCTCGATCAGCACGACCGTGTGATCGCCGCGCAGCCCGTAGATCAGTGCCTTCATGGCGTCGATGTCGTCGACGCCCATGCCCGAGGTGGGCTCGTCCAGAAAGATCGCCTTGGGCCGCGCGGCCAGGGCCATGCCGACCTCGAGGCGGCGCTGCTGGCCGTGCGATAGCGTGCCCGCGGCAAGATGGTCCACGCGGCCCAGGCCCATGCGCTCGAGGATCTCGTCGATCGCCTCGCGGCGCGCGCGCGCGCCGGTCGGCGGCCACCAGCCGTCCGCGGCCCCGAGCCGGTGCACGCCCTGCGCGGCCAGTCGCAGGTTCTCGCGTACGTCCAGCGAGGGAAAGAGGCTGGTCACCTGAAAAGAACGTGCAATGCCGTGGCGCACGCGCTGGTGGTCGGCCAGCGCGGTGACGTCCACCCCGTCGAACTCGATGGTGCCGGTGGTGGCCGGCAAGGTGCCGGTCAAGGTATGGAACAGCGTGGTCTTGCCCGCACCGTTGGGGCCGATGACCGAGTGGATGGTGTTGCGCGCCACCAACAGGTTCACGTCCTGCACGGCGGTGAACTTGCCAAAGCGCTTGGTGACGCCGCGCGCGCGCAGAATTGGATGAGCGGATGGGGCGGTCATGGGAGCTGCTCCGGTTGGGTGGCGTCGGGCGCGGCGCGGCGGCGTTTGCGCAGCAGGTGCCAGAGGCTTTCGAGCACGCCCCACAGGCCGCGCTGCATGTACAGGCTGACGAGCATGAGCAGCACGCCCAGCAACAGCAGCCAGCGCGGCCAGACGAACGAGAGCCAGTCCGCCGACAGCACATAAAAGCCCGCGCCCAGCAGCGAGGCGAACAGATTGGATGTGCCGCCGATGATGGTCATCACCAGGATCATTTCGCTGCTGTGGTATTCGATGCTCGAGAGCGGCGCGATGCCGGCCATCATGGCCAGCAGGCCGCCGGCCAGCGCGGTGACGCCGCCCGAGAGCGCGAAGACCGCCAGCTTCAGGCCGTGCACGTCGTAGCCGACGGCGGCCGCGCGCGTCTCGTTGTCGCGGATGGCGAGCAGGGTGCGGCCGAACACCGAGGCGGTGATCCGTTGCAGCAGCCAGAACGCCAGCAGGAAGCACAGCGCCACAAAGCGATAGAACTGCCATGGGGAATCGAGTGACAGGAGCTCCACCCCCAGGATCGACAGCGGTGGGCGCGGCACGCCCAACAGGCCGTTGTCGCCGCCCGTCAGGTCGGTCATGGTGTAGGCCAGGAAGTAGAACATCTGTGCCATCGCCAGGGTCAGCAGCGCGAAATACACATTGCGCTGCCGGATGGCGAGCCAGCCCACGAAGACCGCGCTGACCACGCCGGCCAGTATGGTCAGGGGCAGCGTCAGGGCCAGCGGCAGGTCCAACCGCACCAGCAGGATCCCCAAGGTGTAGCTGCCCACGCCAAAGAATATCCCCTGGCCGAACGAGAGCAGGCCCGTGAAGCCCAGCAGCAGATTGCAGCCCAGCACGGCCAGCGCATAGATCAGCACTTCTGAGGCCAGCGAACCCGATTCGATGAACACGGGCATGAGCAGCACGACGGCCAGGGCCATCAACAATTGATGATTGTCCTTGATCGCTTGCATCATCCTCTCCCGAGCAGTCCGTGCGGACGCAGCAGCAGCACCGCGCCCATGGCCACGTAGATCATGAGCTGTGCGCCCTGGGGCCACAGCGTGCTCATCAGGCTTTGCACGATACCGATCAGCAGGCCGCCCACCAGCGCGCCCGAGAACCTACCCATGCCGCCGACGACCACGACCACAAAGGCGATGGCCAGGGCCTCCAGGCCCATGAACGGCTCGGCGCCGCGGATAGGCGCAGCCAGCACACCGGCCAGCGCGGCGGTGGCGACCCCCAAGCCGAAGGTCAGGCTGAAGATCTGCGTCACGTTGATGCCCAGCAGCGATACCATGTCGGTGGACTCGCTGCCGGCGCGCACGGCGCTGCCCAGCCGGGTGCCCTCCAGCAGCCACCACAGCGCGGCGGCGAACACGGCGGTGAACAGGATCACGAACAGCCGGTACTTGGGATAGATGAAGCTGCCCCACATGACCACGCCCTTGAGCATGTCGGGCGGCGCCACGTTCTCGCCGATCGGACCCCAGACCATGATGACGCCTTCCTGGATGATCAGGGCCAGCCCGACGGTGAGGAGGATGTGGAATTCATGCGCCTTGTCGTAGACATGGCGCAGAACGACGCGCTCGAGGGTCCAGCCTACGAAGCCCACCAGAAAAGGCACGACGGCCAGCGCCACCCAGAAGTCCAGGCCCCATTCGACGGCCTGGTAGCAGAAATAGGCGCCCAGCAGGTAGAACGCACCGTGGGCGAAGTTGACGAATCGCAGCAGGCCAAAGATGATCGACATCCCCACCGCCAGTAGGAAGTAGAGCATGCCGATGCCGATGCCGTTGACGACTTGCAGCAGATAAACGTTCATGAAGGCCTTTGTCGAACGGGATGCGGGAGGTGGTCCGGGCCGCGGCCCCGTCATCCGGTTGAGGTCGGCCCGCCAGCGTCCGAGTCCGGGGCCGGCGGGCGGGTTTGAGCCTGGTGTGCGGTCCGACTAGAGCTTGCAGCCCGCCTGTTCCGGCGACAGGAAGGACTGGCCGCTGCTGATGATGTCGGCGTAGTCGTCCTTGTCCTTCATGGCGGACTTGGCCTTGGCCTTGAGCAGGTAATAGTTCTTCAATACCTGGTGGTCCGCGGCGCGGATGGTCTCGGGGCCGGTCAGACCGTCGTACTGCATGCCTTCCATGGCCTTGATGACCTGTGCGGGCTCCGCGCTGCCCGCCTTGGCGATGGCGTCCAGCATGATCCGGGTGCAGGTATACGAGCCCGCCAGGCTGTAGTTGGGGTTGTACTTAAGCTTGTCCTGGCACAGCTTGACCAGCGCGTGATTGGCGGCGCTGTCGATGCCGTGCCAATATTGGGCGCCGAAGTAGACCCCCTCGCAGGTGTCGGCGCCCAGCCCCTCGAACTGCTCCAGCCCCGACGCCCAGGCCACCAGGATGACAGTGTTCTGCTTCATGCCGAAGCTGACCGCCTGGCGCAGCGTGTCGGAGGATTGCGAGCCGAAATTCAAGAGCAGCAGCACGTCGGGCTTGGCGGCCATGGCGTTGGTCAGGTAGCCGCTGAATTCCTTTTCCGTCAGGGAGTGGTAGCTGTTGCCGACGTGCTCGAGACCCTTTTCCTTGAAGATCGTTTTGGCGGCATCCAGCAGCCCATCGCCAAAGACATACTGCGGCGTGATGGTGTACCAGCGCTTGGCATTGGGATAGAGGTCGATCAGCGGACGCACCGTCTGGTTGATGGCGCCGAAGGTGGGGACCGACCAGCGGAACGTGGCGCGGTTGCAGTCCTTGCCGGTGATTTCGTCGGCACCCGCGGTGGTGATGAACACACCGCCCAGGCGCTCGATCTCTTTGCCCATGGCCAGCGATTCGGACGACAGGATGCCGCCCGCGAAGAACCGGGCATTGCGCTGCTGGACCGCCTCTTGCACCTTGCGCACGGCGGTGGCGGGCTTGCCCTCGGTGTCCAGTGCGGTATAGGCCAGGGGCTTGCCCAGGACCTTGCCGTATTCCTCCAGCGCTACCTTCATGCCGATGTCGGCGAACTTGCCGTTGGCGGCGAACGCGCCTGAAATCGGGACTGGACAGCCGAACTGGATGGCGTCGGACTGGGCCATGGCGGCGCGCGCCGAAAGCAGGGATCCCGGAAGGGTGCTCAGCGCTGTCAATTTGAGTATGTCGCGGCGATTCACGTGGTGTCTCCTGGCCGCCGGGGGCGGCGTGTTGATAGGTGGGGGCCTTTGCCTTGAAGATCCGGTCTGCGCCGGTGCCCTTGTAGATAATCCTATTTATCATGATAAATAGGATTGTGGGTATAATGAATTTTCGGGATTTTCGTGTCAAGCGGATTCGACTCAGGTGAAACCCGAAGACGCCTTTCGCCGCCGATGTGCGGGACGGGATGGACGTTGGATGGGGTCGATCAGGAGCAAAGAATTGTTGAACGTTACACGAGGCAAGTCGCGGGCCGCGGTGCGCAGCTCGGCGCAGCCCAAGCGCAGCGATCTGGTCGCTGAGGAAATCAAGCGCCTCATGACGGCGAAAAACCTGCTGCCCGGTGATCGCCTGCCGCGTGAAACCGAGCTGCAAGAGATGTTCAACGTCAGCAAGAGCACGGTGCGCGAGGCCTTGAAGTCCCTGGAGGTCCAGGGCCTGATTCGAGTGACCACCGGGCCCAGCGGCGGCGGCATGGCGGTCGAGGTGCCGCTGGACCGCGCATTCCAGCTCATGCAGAACTACTTGTTCTTCAAGGAAGTCTCGATCGACGACATCTATCAGGCGCGCAAGCTGCTCGAGCCCGAACTCGCCGCCAGCGCCGTGCCGCACCTGACCGAGGCGCAATTCGATGCGCTCGAGCGCAACATCGACGAATGCGATCCCCTGCGCGATCCCGAGGCCGATCAGTTCTCGCAACGCCAAGAGGACATGACCTTTCACGACATTCTGGCGGCGGCCAGCCCGAACCCGTTCCTGCGGTTCGTGTGCGAGATGATCAATCAGATGCTGCGCCAGTTGACGGTCTACGACAACCAGATGCCGATGCGCGAACAACAGCATTTCGGCGCCAACAACGTCGAGTTCCACCGGCGGCTGGTGGCTGCCGCGCGCGCACGCGATCCCGATACGGTGCGCACCCTCATGCGCGAGCACATGCAGGATGCCCAGGTCTCGGTGCGGCGCCTGCACGGCCGGCTGCATGGGCGCCTGATCCTCGATTCCGAGATGTCGCGCCGCGCGGTGGCCGCGCGCGCCCGCCGGCTGGCGCGCCGGGCTGGCCGGGACGACGGGTAGCCCGGCGGCGGGCGCTGGTCCTGCGCGCTCCGTGGTTCATGGGTAATTTCAATAATAAATGATATCAATTTGATTGTGATAATCATTATCGTTTATATTTTCGAGGATTCATATCGACCCATCGCCACTCGCATCGCAAGGAACCCGCATGATCGCCCTCAAGCCCAAGGGCCACGCCCTGCCGTCCGTCGGTCTTCTCGTCGTCCTGGGCCTCGCCGCCGCCCCCGTCGGCGCCCAATCGCAGTCCGCCGGCGACGTGGCCCAGCTGGACCGCGTGGTCGTCAAGGCCGAGCAGGAACTCAAGCAGACTCCGGGCGCTTCGACCATCACGGCGGCCGACATCGAGAAGGCGCCGCCCGCCAACGACGTGGCGGAAATCATCCGCACCATGCCCGGCGTGAACCTCACCGGCAATTCCTCCAGCGGCCAGCGCGGCAACAACCGCCAGATCGATATCCGCGGCATGGGACCGGAAAACACCCTGATCCTGATCGACGGCAAGCCCGTGTCCGCGCGCGGGTCGGTGCGCTTCGGTTGGCGCGGCGAACGCGATACGCGCGGCGACACGAACTGGGTACCGCCTGAAATGATTGAGCGCATCGAGGTCCTGCGTGGTCCCGCCGCCGCGCGCTACGGCAACGGCGCGGCCGGCGGCGTGGTCAATATCATCACCAAGCCCGCCGCCGATACCCTCACCGGATCGGTCTCGACCTACATCAATGCGCCGCATCACAGCGACGAGGGCTCCACCGCGCGCACGACCTTCAGCCTGGCCGGCCCGCTGTCGGACAGCCTGGACTTCCGCCTGTACGGCAGTGCGGCGAACTTCCAGGGCGACGCCTACGACATCAACCAGGACCACGCCTCGGCGCGCGGCGGCGCCAACAAGGACACGTTCCCCGCCGGCCGCGAGGGATTCAAGAACCGCGACATCGGTGGCGTGCTCAGCTGGACGCCCGCCGCCGGCCACACGATCGACTTCGGCGCGAGCTATGGCCGAGAGGGCAACATCTATGTCGGCGACACGCAGAATACGAACAGCAATGCCATCGTCAAGTCTCAGGTGGGCAACGAAACCAACCGGGCCTATCGGCAGGCCTACTCGATCACGCATACCGGCGACTGGAACGCCGATACGCACACCCTCAGTTACCTGCATTACGAGCAGACCCGCAACACCCGCCTGATGGAGGGGCTGGCGGGGGGCACGGAGGGTCTCTTCAACGATCCGCTGGCGGCCGGTCTCGGCGGGTACGGGGACATCGACCTGCGCACCCTGACGGCGCATACCGAGTTGAGCCGGCGCCTGAACTGGGGCGGCGTGGACCAGATGGGGACTTTCGGCCTCGAATGGGTGCGCCAGGACCTGGAGGACAACGCCTCGGACCTGGCCTCGCGCAATACGCCGAACGCCAAGATGCCGAAAGTGCCCTTCGCCTACACGCCCAAGGTCCACGCCAACATCTATTCGCTGTTCGCGGAGGACAACCTGTACATCGGTGAGCATTGGACCGTCACGCCGGGCCTGCGTTTCGATCGCCACACCCAGCAAGGCAACAACTGGAGCCCTTCCCTGAACCTGTCCTACCTCGTCGATGAGCGGTGGACGATCAAGGCCGGCATCGCACGCGCCTACAAGGCGCCCAACCTGTACCAGAGCAACGCCGGCTATGCGCTCTATAGCGCCGGCAACGGCTGCTGGGGCAATGCGTCCGGCGGCACCACCGGTTGCTTCCTGGTGGGGAACCCGGACCTGAAGGCCGAAACTAGCCTCAACAAGGAATTGGGCGTGGAGTACCGCAGCACCGAGGGCCTGGGCGCCAGCCTGACCTACTTCCACAACGACTACCGGAACAAGATCGAGGCCGGACGCACGCCCGTCGGCCGCTTCGTGAACAGCATCGGCCTGCCGACCAATGTCTTTCAATGGGAAAACATCCCGCGCGCCGTCGTCCAGGGCCTGGAAGGCAACCTGACCTGGCCGTTTGCGCAGGACTGGCTGTGGTCGACGAATGTCACCTACATGATCGAGTCCGAGAACAAGGACACCGGCGAACACCTGTCGACCATTCCCGAATACACGATCAACAGCACCCTGGACTGGTCCGTGACCCCGGCCTGGTCCCTGCGCGCCAAGGCAACGGTCTATGGCGAACAGGAAGGGCCCAAGTATGACTACTATGGTAATCCCCTGACCGGCAGCGCCACGGACAAGGTCCCGCCCTACGCCGTCTTTGGGCTCAGCACCCGGTACCAGGTCAGCAAACACCTGCGGGTGACGATGGGCGTGGACAATGTGTTCGACAAGCGCCTGTTTCGCGCGGGCAACGCCATCGGCGTCAATATGGAAACCCCCAACTACATCAGCGGGGCCGGCGCCTACACCTACAACCAGCCCGGCCGCACGTTTTTCCTCGAGGCCACGACCTCGTTCTGAGGCGCGTGCCGCGGCCGTCCGCGCGGGGCCGGCGCCACCCGCCGCGACGCCAGGCGCCCCAGGTGGGCGAGGAATATCCGCTCGCCCAGGGCCCACTGGCCCAGGATCGCGGCCTCGATCTGGGCGCCCTGGCCGGCGTCGGCACCCGCCTCGAGGCGCTGGCGGTAGCCAGCCTGCCGGGAAAACGGCGTGTTGCCCTCATTCCAGTAATCTGCGTGATCGACCAGCATGGGATCGGCGCGCAGACCGATGTGCCCCGCCGCGGACGACCAAGGCCAGTGCGCCGGTGTATCCACGTAGCCCAGCGCCGCCGGCAGTGATTCCAGCCAGACCATCGCCGGCAGCACCCAGCGGCCCGGCTCGAGCAGGGCGTTGTGATAGCGGCCCTGGTAGGCCCGCCCGCGCTGCAGGCTCGCGCCCATGCGCCGGCCCAGGCCCTGGATCACGCGCGACAGGCCCTGCGCGTCGGCGGGGGTGCCCAACAGGCACAGGCGATCGGGGGTGATCACCCAGGCATGCAGCGCGAGCCCGTGCTGTGCGACCTCGCGGCCCAGCCAATCCCGCAGGCGCTCCATGTCGACCGCCGGGGCGGGTTCGGATGCTTGCGCGAATGCCCGCGCAAAGCAGGCTTGCGCCAACTGAGGGATGCGGGGGGCGTAGAGGCGAGGGAGTCGGGCCATGTGACGGTCGGTGTCCCGCGTTAGGATGCGTCGACAGGGGAACGGCCCTATTATAGAAAGGATGGCGCGCTCCGCCGCGCGGCCCGCACGCGTCGCGGGTCAATTTTTGGCAAGGACACGACACACATGCATACCAGCCAACCAGTTTCTCCCTCCATTCGCCGGGTCGCGGTCTGCGGCGCCGGGGTCATGGGCGCACAGATCGCCGCGCACTGCGTCAACGCGGGCGTGCCGGTCATCCTCTACGATCTCGCCGCGCCGGACGGCGACAAGAACGCCGGCGTGCGGCGCGCCATCGAGCACCTGCGAAAGCTCAGCCCCGCGCCCCTGGCGCGCGACGATCTCGCCGACCTGATCCAGGCGGCAAACTACGATGACGGGCTGGGGCTGCTGGCGGACTGCGACCTGGTGATCGAGGCGATCGCCGAGCGCCTCGACTGGAAGCGCGACCTCTACCACAAGCTCGCCCCCGCGCTGAATCCGCGCGCCATCATCGCCAGCAATACCTCGGGGCTGTCCATCGCCTCGCTCTCCGAGGCCCTGCCCGAGGCTGTGCGCCATCGCTTCTGCGGGGTGCATTTCTTCAACCCGCCGCGCTACATGACGCTGGTCGAGTTGATTCCCACGGCCGCGACCGAGCCCGCGCTGCTCGACATCCTGGAAACGTTCCTGGTGTCGCGGCTGGGCAAGGGGGTGGTGCGCGCCAAGGATACGCCGAACTTCATCGGCAACCGCATCGGCGTGTTCGGCATTCTCTCGGTCTTTCATCACACCCGGGCCTTTGGCCTGCCCTACGAGCTCGTCGACGAGCTCACCGGCACCCGCCTGGGACGCGCCAAGTCCGGCACCTTTCGGACCGCCGACGTGGTTGGCCTCGATACGCTGGCGCACGTCGTCGGCACCATGCGCGACCAGTTGCCCGACGATCCCTTCAGCCCGCATTTCCAGGTGCCGCCCGAGGTGGACGCGCTGATTGCAAAGGGCGCCCTGGGGCAGAAATCCGGGGCCGGCTTCTTTCGCAAAGAAGGCAAGGTGATCCTGCGCCTGGACCCGGCCAAGGGCGAGTACGTGCCCACGGGTGCAGCGCTCGACGACGCGGTCAAGGACATCCTCGGCGAGCGGGACGCGGCCCGGCGCCTGCGCGCCCTGCACGATTCCGAGCACCCGCAGGCCCAGTTCGTCTGGGCCGTCCTGCGCGACATTTTCCACTACAGCGCCACGCGCCTGGCGGAAATCGCCGACAATGCGCGTGAGCTCGACGAGGCGATGAAATGGGGCTTTGGCCACCGGCAGGGGCCTTTCGAGATCTGGCAGGCCGCCGGCTGGCGCCAGATTGCCGACTGGATCAGCCAGGACATCGCCGCGGGTCGCACCCTGTCGTCCGAACCGCTGCCCGCCTGGGCCATCCGCGGCCCCGTGTGGGAGCACCAGGCCGTCCATACGCCCGAGGGTTCGTTCAGTCCGGCGGCCGGCGTCTACCGGCCGCGCAGCGCACTGCCGGTGTACCAGCGCCAGATCGGTGCCCCACGCCTCGTGGGTGAAGGGCCCGGCCCGGCGCCGCACATCGTGCACGAGGACGATGCGGTGCGCTGCTGGACTTTGCCCGATCCCCATCCGCGCGATGTGCTCATCGTTTCGTTCAAGACTCGCATGCACACCCTCGCCCCGGATGTCGTGCGCGGCGTGGTGCGCGCGATCGCCCGGGCCGAGTCGGACTACAAGGCCCTGGTCATCGGCCAGCTCGAGGATCCGTTCTCGGCGGGCGCCGACCTCAAGGCCCTGATGCCCGCTTTCATGGCGGGCGGCGTCAAGGCCATCGAGCCCCTCCAGCGGGAAATGCAGGAAATGTCCATGCGCCTGCGCCACGCCCGCGTTCCGGTCGTGGCCGCCATGGCGGGGATGGCCCTGGGCGGCGGCTGCGAGCTGGCGGTGCATTGCGCGCGCCGCGTGGCCCATATCGAAACCTATATCGGGCTGGTCGAGGCGGGCCTGGGCCTGGTGCCGGGAGCGGGCGGTCTCACTCATGGCGCGCGCCGCGCCGCCGAACGCCAGGCGGGGTGCGCGCCCGACGCGCCCCTGCAGGCGATGCTCAAGCCCTTTCTCATGGCCGCCGCCACCGCGCAGGTCTCCAAGTCCGCCCTGGATGCGCGCCGGATTGGTTACCTGCGCGAATCCGATCCCATCGTCATGAACCGCCGCGAGCTGCTGTACGTCGCCGTGCGCGAGGCCGCCAATCTCGCCGATCAGGGCTGGCACGCGCCGCTGCCGGCGCGCTTTGCGGTGGCCGGGCGCGATGCCTTCGCCACCTTCAAGGCACAATTGGTCAATATGCATGTGGGCGGCTTCATCTCGGACCACGACTTCCACGTGGCCGAGCGGATCGCCTACGCCATGTGCGGCGGCGACCTCGATCCCGGCTCGCTGGTCGACGAGGCCTGGATGCTGGGCCTCGAGCGCGAGGCCTTCCTCGGGCTGCTCGCCAGCCCCAAGACCCAAGAGCGCATTGCCGGTCTGCTGCAGACCGGCAAGCCGACCCGCAATTGAGATCCAAGGAGATCCGATGAGTGCATTGCAACAAGCCTATATCGCCGCGGCGACGCGCGCACCGATCGGCAAGGCGCCGCGCGGCATGTATTCCCATACCCGGCCCGACGATCTGCTGGCCAAGGCCATCCGCGGGGTTATGGCGCAGGCGCCGGGCCTGGATCCGGCCGCGGTCGAGGACGCCATCATCGGCTGCGCCATCCCCGAGGGTCCCCAAGGCCTGAACGTCGCGCGCATCGGCGCGCTGCTCTCGGGCCTGCCCAGCAGCGTGGCCGGCGTGACGGTGAACCGCTTCTGCGCTTCGGGGCTGACGGCGATCGCGATGGCCGCCGATCGCATCCGCGTAGGCGAGGCCGACGTCATCCTCGCCGGCGGCGTGGAATCCATGAGCCTCGTGCCCACCCTGGGCGTGGGCACCTCCTTCAGCCCGGACATCTACCTCAAGGAGGACAACATCGGGATCGCCTACGGCATGGGCGCCACGGCCGAGCAGGTCGCCATGCGCTGGCGAATCTCGCGCGAGGATCAGGACGCTTTCGCCCTGCGCTCGCACCAGCGCGCGCTGGCGGCCCAGCAATCCGGCGAGTTCGCCGACGAGATGTTGCCGATCGAGATCGTGCGCCGTACCCCCGACTTGTCCACCGGCGATGTGCGCGAGGATCGCCACACCGCGACCCTGGACGAGGGTCCGCGCCCGGACACCAGCCTCGAGGCCCTGGCCCGCCTGCGGCCCGTGTTCGCCGCACGCGGCAGTGTCACCGCCGGCAACAGCTCGCAGACCTCGGACGGCGCCGGCGCGTTGCTGGTCGTGTCCGAACGCGCCCTCAAGACCCATCAGCTCACCCCGCTTGCGCGCTTCGTGTGCTTTGCCGTCAAGGGCGTGCCGCCCGAGATCATGGGCATCGGCCCCAAAGAGGCCATCCCGGCCGCCTTGCGGCTCGCCGGGCTCACGCTGGACCAGATGGGCTGGATTGAATTGAACGAGGCATTTGCGGCACAGTCCCTGGCCGTCATCCGCGACCTGGGCCTCGACGAGGCGGTCGTCAACCCCATGGGCGGCGCCATCGCGCTGGGTCATCCACTGGGCGCCACCGGCGCGATCCGTTCGGCCACCACCATCCATGCCATGCGCCGCCACGGCTTGCGATACGGCATGGTCACCATGTGTGTCGGCACCGGCATGGGCGCCGCCGGGATCTTCGAGCGCTGCTGAGTCCGCACCATGACATCCATGCCCGATGTTCCCGCCCTTGCCGCCGACCGGGCGCCGCCCTTGACCGATTTGCCTGAATGGGCGCATTTCGCCGCGGCCGCGCGGGCCTGCACGCTGCAGGCCAACGGCGTCCCCGACCTGATCGAGGCGCCCGGCGTGACCGTGGATTTCAGCGGTCAGCGCCATTCGGATGCCTTGGGACAGGCCGGCCGCGCGCTTCTCGAGGCCCGCGGTTTTGACGTTCAGCGTGCGCGCCTACTGGCGGGCGAGGCCGTCAACATCACCGAGGCGCGGCCCGCCTGGCACACCGCGCTGCGGGCGCCGGACGCCCCGCCCGAGGTCCTCGCCGAGCGCGCCCGCATGGACGCCTGGGTGCGCAGCGCGGATGCCGAGCGGCGCTGGAGCAACCTCGTGCACATCGGCATCGGCGGTAGCGACTGGGGCGTGCGCCTGGCCGTCTCAGCTTTCGGCTATACCGGTCTGTGGCGCCAGGTGCGCTTCGTGGCCAACATCGATGGTCATGCGATCGAGGGCGGGCTGGCCGGCCTCGATCCCCGCGACACGCTGATCGTACTGGCCTCTAAATCCTTCACCACCGCCGAGACCCTGCAAAATGGCGAGCGGGCGCGCGAATGGCTGGCGGCCGCCGGTGTCGATCCCCGGGCGAACTTCGCCGCCATCACCGCCTACCCAGAGCGCGCCGTCGCCTGGGGCGTGCCCGAGGGCAATATCTTTCGCCTGTGGGATTGGGTTGGCGGGCGGTTTTCCTTGTGGTCGGCGGTCAGCCTGACCACGGCGCTGGCGGTCAGCACCGACGTGCTGGCGGGCATGCGTGCGGGCGCCGCCGCCATGGACCAGCATTTCGCCGAGGCGCCGGTCGGCGCCAACGCGCCGGTGCGCATGGCGTTGGCGGGCGTCGTCAACCGCAGCGTGCTGGGGCACGGATCGCTGAACATCGCCCCGTACGATTCACGCCTGGCGCAGCTCGTCCCCTACATCCAGCAGCTCGACATGGAGTCTCTGGGCAAATCCGTGGACCTCGACGGCCGCCCGGTCGGCGTACCCACCGGGCCGGCCGTCTGGGGCATGCCGGGCACCGATGCCCAGCACACCTTTTTCCAGTGGCTGCACCAGGGCAGCGACGGTGCGCCGGTGGACTTCATCCTGTGCCGCACGGCCGACCATCACTGGCCGGCGCATCACCGCGCCCTGCTGGCCAATTGCCTGGCCCAGCGCGAGGCCCTGATGCGCGGCAAGACTTTCGAACAGGCGCGCGCCGAGTGCCTCCGCGAGGGCCTGGATCCGGTGCGCGCCGATTGGTTGGCGCGCCACCGCATGCATCCGGGCGGGCGGTCCAACCATCTCATCGTGCTGCCGCGCTTGTCGCCCTACACCCTGGGTGCGCTGCTGGCGCTCTACGAGCACCGGGTCTTCGTCCAGGGGGTGATCTGGGGCATCGATCCCTTTGACCAATGGGGCGTGGAGTACGGCAAAATCCTCGCACGTGGAATCGTCGAGGCGCTTTCCCCAGAGACACCGCCGGGCCCGGACGGAGGCGCCGCGCGGGACCGGGGCGCCGGGCACGACGCTTCGACGCGCCACTGGATCGAGCAGCTCAAGGGATAAGCATCGTTCGTCCAGCGCATAGGGACTTACCCGGCCCGGCTTGCCGGGCCGCCGGTTTTTCCTCAGAAATACCAGGGTAATCCCTGGATTATGCGAGGTGGCGCAAGCGCCCTATATCGCTTGCCTTATGGTCGCACGCCGGTCGCTCCGGTAGAGTCTTCAAGACGGTCGGGCCCCGCGGGCCCCGCGAGTCTCGCCGGCCGTCCCCACAACCAATAGACCATTGGAGACAAGCATGAGCAATCCCACTGCTCCGGTCGACGAGATCCTGCCATTCGGCAAGTTGACCGCGCTGGGCCTGCAGCACGTGCTGGTGATGTACGCGGGCGCGGTGGCCGTGCCGCTGATCATCGGCCGCGCCTTGAGCCTGGATTCCCACGAGGTGTCCCTGCTGATCGCCGCCGACCTGTTCGCCTGCGGCATCGTCACCATCATCCAGTCCCTGGGCGCCACCCAGTGGTTCGGGATCAAGCTTCCGGTGATGATGGGCGTGAGCTTCGCACCGGTCGGACCCATGATCCACATCGCCAGCAGCAATCCTGGGCACGAGGGAGCCCAGTTGTTGTTCGGAACCATTATCGCGGCGGGGATCGTCACCATCATCATCGCGCCATGGATCAGCCGCCTGCTGCGGTTCTTTCCGCCTGTGGTGACCGGCACCATCATCGCCATCATCGGCATCACGCTGATGCGGGTGGGCATCAACTGGATCTTTGGCAACCCCTTCGGCCCCACCGCGCCCAACGTGATCAATCCGGAGTACTCCACCTGGCTGCAGCAGGCACAGGCCGCCGCGGGCGCGCCGGGCTCGGCCATCCCGGCGGTGCCCAAGGGCCTGTCGATCCTGCCGACCATGCCCAACCCGCGGTACGCCGACCTGACGGGGGTGGGCATCGCCGCGATCGTGCTGCTGTCCATCCTGGTGATCGCCAAGTTCAGCAAGGGATTCCTCGGCAACATCGCGGTGCTGCTCGGCATTGTCGTCGGCGCCGTCATCACCTCCGCCATGGGCATCATGACTTACGAGAAAGTCGCCAAGGCGCCCTGGGTCGACATCGTCCTGCCCTTTCATTTCGGCATGCCCCGGTTCGATGTCTTCATGATCATCACCATGGTCCTGGTGATGATCGTCATCCTCATCGAGTCGACCGGCATGTTCCTCGCCCTGTCCGACATGACCGGCAAAAAGATCACCCAAAAGGACCTGGCGCGCGGTCTGCGCACCGATGGCCTGGGCACCCTGGTGGGCGGGATCTTCAACACTTTCCCGTATTCCAGTTTTTCCCAGAACGTCGGCCTGGTCGCCGTCACCGGCGTGCGCAGCCGCTACGTTTGCGTCATGGGCGGCGTGATCCTGGTCATCCTCGGGTTGCTGCCCAAACTCGCGGCGCTGGTCGAATCATTGCCCACCGTCGTCCTGGGCGGCGCCGGCTTGGTCATGTTCGGCATGGTCACGGCCACCGGCATCCGCATCCTCGGCGGCGTGGACTTCAGGGCCAACCGCCACAACGCCGTCATCGTTGCGATCTCGATCGGCGTCGGGATGATTCCGGTGGTCGCGCCGAACTTCCGTCAGTGGATGCCGCATGCGATTCACCCGCTGATCGAATCCGGCATCCTGTTGACCTCGTTGTCGGCCGTCCTGCTGAACGTGTTCTTCAACGGCGCGCCGCATGACACCGACGCCGCCGTCGAGGCGGCCAAGCACGCCGAGGCTTGAGCAAGGCCTGTTCAGTCCATCGCAGTCGATCGCAGGTAGTAGCCGCCTCGAGTCATCGTGCGCGTTTCACTCCATGCGCTCGCGGATCCAGTTGGCCAGCTTGCGCACATCCGTGCGCAAGCGCTCGTGTGGTGCGATCCATAGATTAAGCGTATAGGGGCTCACGATGAAGCCGAATGGCGCCACGAGTCGGCCCGATTCGAGCTCCTCTTTCACCAAATAATGTGGCACGAGAGCAATGCCCAGTCGGGACACAGCCGCCTCGATCGCCAGATAGAAGTGCTCGTAGCGTTCGGTCGAGGTCAACTCGATATCCTCGCAGTTCATCAGCGCTAACCATTCTTTCCAGGCGTAGGGCCGCGTGGCCGATTCCAGAATGCGTGCACGCGCGAGCGAAGCAGTGGACGAGATGCCAGTGCGTGCTAGATAGTCTGGATGGCAGACGGGGCCGATCTGCTCGTGCAGCAATGGCTCGATGATCGCGTCGCGCGGCGGCTGGTTCATGCTGGCGCGGATCGCCAGGCTGATCTGGTCTCGGATGAAGTTGACTTCCCCATGGTTCATGTCGAGTTGGATCTCTACGCTTGGGTTGGCGCGTTTGAATTCGCTCAAACGCGGGATGAGCCATTTCATCATCATGGTCGCGGAGCATGACAGGGTGAGCGGTCCCGGCGCCAGCTGCGCCACCGCCTCGCGCATCAGGCGAAACGCCTCAGTCAGTTGCTTGGCGAGAGCTCCTCCCTCTGGCGTGGGCGTTACGGCTCGAGGTAAGCGCACCAGTAGAGGGACACCGAATTGTTCTTCCAGCAGGCGGATGTGCCGGCTGATTGCTCCATGCGTGACAAATAACTCTTTGGCTGCTGCTGTCATGGAGCCAAGGCGGACGGACGCCTCGAAAGCGCGCAAAGAGGTTAAGCGTAGATGTTGTTTAGGATCGTCGGTGCGAATCTCTGGATCCATCAGGAAAACTCACATATAAGCGCAGAAAAATCAAATGACAGCCTCAGGGAGTGTAGATAGGATTGAGTCAATTTACAAACAACGTTGTTTAAATTGTTTTGAAAAATTCGCACTTTTCTCACAAGTCGCATCAGTCGTCGATCTCTCGTTGGTTGCTTGATGCCGCTCCGAACTTGGAAGCACAATGTCACAGCACCGTATAGAGGCGGACTATCTCGTCGAGACGTCGGACGATCCCGAACGTACGGTGGCCACCATTGCCGGCGAACAATCCAGCGGTACATTCGTTCGGGTCCCGGGGGAAACCCCTAAACTGCTCGAGCGCGCCGCGGCGCGGGTGGTGAAGTTCGAGGTCGTCGACCGCTTCATCGGCCAGCGAGCGCTGCCTACGGCGCACCCGACGCCGGACAACGAACACCTCACGCGCGCCAAGTTCACGCTCTCATGGCCGCTGGCCACGCTGGGCCCTTCATTGCCCAACCTGATGGCCACAGTCGCTGGCAACCTCTTCGAGCTTCGCCAAGTCAGCGGTTTGCGCTTGCTGGACATCCGTTTGCCTGAGCCATTCGCTGTGGCGTATTCGGGACCGAGGTTTGGGACCGAAGGCACACGGCGTCTGGCTGGCGTGCGAGGTCGTCCCCTGATTGGCACCATCATCAAGCCCAGTGTCGGTTTTTCCGCGCAGGATACGGCGGCCCTGGTGTCCAAGCTATGCGCTGCTGGCATTGACTTCATCAAGGATGACGAACTGCAGTCCGATGGGCCCAACTGCCCATTCGATGACCGTGTGGCCGCGGTAATGCGTGAGGTGAATGCCTGCGCCGACCGCACCGGCAAGAAGACCATGTATGCCTTCAATCTTACGGGCGATGTCGAGGAGATGAAGCGACGCCACGAGGTCCTGCTCAAGCATGGCGCGACCTGTTTGATGGCGAGCATCAACTCCGTGGGCCTGGCGGGCATGATTGAGCTGGCAAAGTTCTCGCAGTTGCCCATCCATGCGCATCGCAACGGCTGGGGCTACCTGTCGCGTCATCCGCTGCTGGGCTGGTCGTTTGCCGCCTGGAGCAAGATCTGGCGCCTGGCTGGAGCGGATCATATGCACGTCAACGGCCTAGCCAACAAGTTCTCGGAGCCCGACGACAGCGTGATCGAATCGGCTCGCTCATGCTTCGAACCCATGTTCGAGTCCAAGGCCTGCGCCGTGATGCCGGTGTTCTCCTCGGGCCAGTCGGTGACCCAGGTGCCAGACACCTATGCGGCCGTCAACACCACAGACCTGATCGTGACGGCGGGGGGCGGCATCCTCGCCCACCCGGGCGGGCCGGAGGCTGGCGTGAGAGCGCTACGCGAAGCGTGGGATGCCGCGCTGCAGGGGGTGCCACAAGCTGACTATGCGCGTACCCACCCTGCGCTGTCCATGGCGATGAGGGCCGCCGTATGAATTCGGGTCGCGTGCTCCCCGAGGGTCCTTTGATTGCGTTCTATGGCGACGACTTCACCGGCTCGTCGGCGGCCATGGAGGTACTGGCCTTCGCGGGTTTCGAGACGATCTTGTTCCTTGCCCCACCCTCGCCCGAGCGCCTGGCTCAATTCGCTCATTATCGTGGTATCGGTATTGCCAGTGTGGCGCGGTCACGGCCGCCCGAGTGGATGGACGAGCATCTGCCAACGGCCTTCGACCAACTGGCAAGCACCGGGGCGCCCATCATCCACTACAAGGTATGCTCGACTTTCGACTCCGCGCCCCATATCGGCAGCATCGGCCGCGCGGCTGAGATTGGTCAAAGACGTTTTCAAGGCTGGACTCCGCTTGTGGTTTCGGATCTGGGCATGGGCCGCTTTCAGGCATTTGGCAATCTGTTCGCACATGCCGATGGCATGGGCTACCGGCTTGACCGCCATCCCACCATGTCCGCCCACCCCACCACACCCATGCATGAAGCCGACCTGGGTCGGCACCTGGCCGCGCAGACTCGACTGCCCGTGGGGCTCGTGGATTTCGTCACAATGAAATGCGGTCGAGCCGACGCGTTGCTGGCACGGGAAATCGAGCGCGGCATGGCCATCGTATCGATGGACATGCTGGATGTGGAGACGCAGCGCGAGGTTGGGCGCCTGATATGGGAACGAGGCGGCACACAGCAGTTCGTGCTGGGTTCTCAAGGTGTCGAGCAGGCGTTGATCGCATACTGGCGCGCATCCGGGCTGGTCCCCGCCGCCATCGCCGGCGCGCAATGCTCACGAGTGGAACGCGTTGCGGCCGTATCGGGATCTGTGTCGCCGATCACGGCGGCACAGATCCGCCACGCAAGTTCGCAAGGCTTCGAGCCGATCATGCTGGATGCGCAATTGGCGGTCGACACGGACCTGCTGGCGGCAGAGGTACGGCGTGTGATCGATCTGGCCCGTCAGGCGCTCGAGCGGGGCCGCGACCCCCTGGTTTTCACGGCTGCAGGCCCTGACGATCCGCGTGTCGTGGTGTTTCGCGAGGCTGTCGGGGCCAGCGGTGTGGAAATCGCCACCGCAAACGACCGGCTCGGCGCGGCATTGGGCGACATCCTCAGCGCACTGGTGCGCCAGTGCAATCTGCGACGCGTCGTAATTTCTGGCGGCGACACGTCCGGCCACGCAACCTCCCGTCTGGGAATCGACGCGTTGACCGCCATCGCGCCGCTATCGCCGGGCGTGCCGTTGTGCCGCGCCCATTCGCTCGACCCCGCCATTGACGGCTTGGAGATCGCCCTCAAGGGCGGCCAGACTGGCGCTGTCGATTTTTTTGTAACTGTCAGGGACAGGCACTGACACGACTTACCACTGTGACAGGACACGCTATGAGACTGCAAGGAAAGATCGCACTTATCACCGGAGGGGCGCGTGGAATTGGTTTCGCCATCGCCTCGGCGCTCGGGCGCCAAGGCGCTAGCATCGTCATCGCCGACATCAACGCCCAAGGCGCCAATGACGCAGCGGCGAAGCTGCGCGAGACTGGTATCCAGGCTCAAGGCTTCATGGTCGACGTGTCCGACGCGCATTCAGTTGAAACGCTCCTCGAGGCGATCATCTCTCAATTCGGACAGCTCGACATTCTGATCAACAACGCTGGTATCGGCGGCAACACTACGTTCTTGGACATTACGCTGGAGACCTGGAACCGTACGATCGCGATCAACCTCACTGGCGCTTTTATCGTCGCCCAGGCCTGTGCGAGGCGCATGGTGGCGCAGGGCCATGGCGGGAAGATCATCAATATTGCATCGTTGTCGGGCCAACGAGGCGGCAACGGCCGTGGCGCCTACGGTGCGGCCAAGGCCGGTCTTGAACTGCTCACCAAGGTGATGGCCGTAGAGCTGGCGCCGCATGGAATCAACGTGAACAACATCGCGCCCGGTGCCATCGAAACCGAAATGGCCGCGACTGCACACGACGCCGCCACACGGACCGCCTACAACTACCTCATTCCGATGGTCCGCTACGGTACGCCCGATGAAATTGGCGATGCCGCGGTATTCCTGTGTTCGGACGAAGCCCGCTACGTGCAGGGCCACACGCTCAACGTCGATGGTGGCTTCCGTGCCGCGGGGCTGATGTTCGGCGACCGGAAAGCGCCGTCGAGCGGAGGGTGATCAACAAAATGGCCCTCGCTCTATCAAGGGTTCAATCATTGGAGGATTTTATCGATTTGCCCAGTTTAGATCTTCGATAGATCGTCCCTTGCTTCTATTTATAATCTCAATTTGGAGTTCCATTTCGATGAAAAAAGTTTTGATAAAGTGTCTTGCGTTGCTTATGGCGGCGTCGACCTCATTTGCTGTCCATGCAGAGCCTCAAAATTTGCGCTTGGCGTATGTCTTTTCGACTACGAGCACCCAACATGAAGCCGCCCAGCGATTTTCCCAATTGGTCGCGGAACGCACCAATAACAGGTTTGCCGTCACCCTCTTTCCCAATGGCCAGCTTGGCGGCGACGAGGCTATCGGCAGAGCGCTTTCCAACAATACTCTGGAGTTGAGCTTTCTGAGCCAAGGGTCGCTATCCGGCGTAGATTCACTGCTGGACATCTATGCCTTGCCGTATATTGCGCCCACATATCAAGCGGCCGATACGCTGATCCTCCGTCCTGATGGAGTTATCCAGACCACCTTACGCGATGCGCTGGGAAAGCATAACATCATTAGTCTGGCACCATTGGAAATTGGGTTTAGAGGGTTCTCCAACTCAAAACGCCCGGTCCATACACCCGAGGATATGCGTGGGATTAAAATCCGAGTGCCCGGCTTGGCCAACATACGCGCATTCTTTAATGCGTTGAAGGTCCAAAATACGGTCATCCCATACCCGGACCTGTTTAATGCATTGCAACAGGGAACAGTTGATGGGCAAGAGGGCGGCATCAATCTGTTTTACCCATCGAGGCTGTTTGAGGCTCAGAAATACTTCACGAGCCTCAATCATGTATACGATATAGCCACTATTGTTGCCGGTGGCCAGTTCTGGAATGGCCTTTCTTCCTCTGATCGTGAATTGTTTCAGGCTATAGCCGAAGAAGTGTCTAAAGGACAGATCCAAGCCAGCCGCCAGATGACTAATACATACATAACGAAGCTGGAGGAAGCTGGAATCTCCATGGTGACGCTTACGGCAGACGAGATGAAGCCGTTTCAATCCGCCGGCCAGAAAGTTTGGGAGCAACGGGCGGATGTTTACGGAAAAGAACGCATAGCGTCACTCCTCAAGGAAGTCGACGACGCTGGCGCACAATCGAGCAACAAAAAATAGTTATAGAAACTATCGAATCCGCCTGATTCATGCAACAACCTCCCTTGGTCTGTCCGGGGGAGGTTATTTACCAAAAAGAATATAGATGTGCCAGCGCCTTTGCGCGATAGTACCGGAGAAAATACAAATGGATTTATATGCATCCGAGCGTAAATATTGGCAAGGAGACGATGGGCAATACCTTGCGTACATAGATCGCGGTCAGGGCCCAACAATTCTTCTTCTGCATGGGTGGCCAGAAAGCTTGTACGCTTGGCGTCATGTCATACCGCGATTGAGCCAGGAATATCGCGTCATAGCGCCGGATTTGCCAGGGCTGGGTGATTCGGATCGCGCATTAGGCACGTACGCAAAAGCGGACATTGCCGCCCAGATCCGGCGGCTATTGTCATATTTAAAGATAGAGACGTGTGTCGTCGTCGGCCATGATTGGGGCGGTGTGGTGGCTTTTTGCTTGGCCGCGTCCTATCCAGAGATGGCCACGCATTTGGTCACCTTGGACATCACGATACCGGGGGATGGCCGTGCCGCTTATTCCGAACATGGTCGCAGGTGGCATCATGCACTGCACCAAATAAATGATCTCCCTGAGATTCTGATAGAAGGGAGAGAGAAAGAATATTATGGCTGGTTCTGGGATTATTACGGATACAAGGCTGGCGCCATCACCGAGCTTGACAAGCAAGAGTACCTGCGGACATATCGGAGGGCAGGCACGCTGAGGACCGGGCTTGCATACTACCGGAGTATTCCGGAGGACGCGCGGTGGGTACAGTTGCATTTGGAACAGCAAGGGCTGATTGCGACTCCCACATTGGCTCTTGGTGGGGCCAAGGCCTACGGACGAGGGGAAAGCGCCGTCGAGTCCTTGAGTATGGTCGCCAAAGACGTCATCGGATGCAGCGTCCCGGATGTGGGGCATTGGCTACCCGAGGAAGCGCCGGCTTTTGTTTGTGATGAAATTCTAAAATTTATAAAGAATTGACGGCTTGTCTCTTATTGAATTAAGTGATCAAGACAGGATGAGTTGGATGGAGGTTTGAAATGCGCGATATGGCAAACCGTATCAGCACCCGGCTGGCATTATGCGAAAAGGCTATTTGCATCGTAAGCCTCATTGTCATGCTGGGGGCTGTTTCATACAGCGTCATAGTGCGAAACCTTGGCCTGTTTCTTCCCGATGCTACAGAACTGGCGTTGGCGGCGATGGTCCCTTTGACGTTCGTTGGCTGCTCGTTGTTGGTCCATCTGGGCGAGCATATCGTGATCGACCTCCATCTTCTGATAAAAAATAAAAAATTCATCAAGCTCTTACGCAAGATTGCGACGATAGGCACGCTTTTTTTTGGTGTTTTATATATATATTATAGCTCCCTGCTATTGCGTGCCATGTGGCATTCTCAAGAGAGGTGGTTGAATCTTGGGATCTTAATTTATATACCTGCCATATTCTATTTTGTGGGCATGGTCGGTGTCGTGATACATAGTCTGGCATTGCTTATTAAACGGCCTGACCAAGCTTGAAGGGGCCGGGAGTAGAGGGTGCGGCGATCGAAATGAATATAAATAGACACGCTGTGGATGGGTGTGCCTGTCGTGCGGGGATGGCAGGACACCAAAACCAAAGGGAGCAATAATATGGGATCGTTAGTCATCGCGTTAGCGTTGCTTATGATCGGAATGCCCATCGGCCTGGCCTTTGCCTTGGTGATAATCCTGGGCAATGCGCATTGGGATTTGGCGGGTTATACGTTAGGCGAGTTGCCGTTTGATGTCATTATTTTATCACCGTTAATCGCTATCCCTTTGTTCATCCTGGTCGGTGAATTGATGAATCGGAGCGGGCTGACGCGTAGCATCGTTGAGCTAGCCAGTTTCACGTTGTATAGGCTGAAAGCGAAATTAGGGTACGTGCTGATCCTGGCGAGTGGTTTGATGGGGGCTATTACGGGATCGTCTGTTGCGACGGTTGCGGCCATGGGGGGGACGCTGGGCGCTGAAATGCGCAAGCGCAAGTATCCCGCCGAGTACGCAGCCGCCCTCAATGCGGCAACGGGTTTGCTGGGTGTGTTTATTCCACCGTCCATACCACTAATTTTATATGGATCGATTGTAGAGGTTTCTATTAAGAAGCTTTTTCTGGCGTCGATGTTGCCAGGGCTACTGTGCCTGATCGGTTTTGCATGTGTGCATATGTGGCGATCAAAAAGACTGCCGACAGAGAGCATGGATGCGGAACCCGCAAAGCAGGGCATGGGGTCTTCGAACCAACAGTCTTTGGTTGGAGGGGTGAAAAAATGGAAAATAATGCGAGATCTTCCTGCATTGGCACTTCCAGTCTTGGTGTTGGGTAGCATTTATGGCGGGATAGCGACACCCACGGAGGCTGCGGGGGTCGCCGCTCTGTACGCGCTCTTGATCACTTTTATGAGAGTGGAAACGCCCATCAAACAAAGCATCCAAGGTTTGAATGGCGCGGTGATGGTGGGTGCCGCAATTTTAACCATAATAGCGTTTACGAGCATTCTGAACCGGGCGTTGGTATTAGAGCAATGGCCGCAGGCGATCGCAGCCGGCACGGTAGCGCTTACAGATAATCCGTTGGTATTCCTGCTGATAGTAAATGCGATATTGCTGTTGATTGGAATGTTTATGGAAACCAATGCCGCCACCATGTTGATGGGGCCGCTGCTTGCGCCAGCGGCACATGCTTACGGGATTGATCCCGTGCAGTTTGGGGTTTTGTTGGTCATGAATATAGAGATAGGGCTGATCACGCCGCCGCTGGCAGTTAATATATATGTGGCACAGAAAATCAATTCGGCGAACTTGTTACCAATGCTAAAGGAACTCATACCGTTTTTCTGTGTGACCTCTATGGTGTTGATCGCAGTGACATTTTTTGACCCTCTCACGACGTGGTATCGCTACCTTGACTAGCGTCATTCATTGTCAGTGTCCGCAAGAAGCTGGCCCTGGATCAGCGAGAGGCCGCGGAAATCTTTGGCGGTGGATGCGCGCCTTAGCCGTGGCGGGCGGTGACGGTTTTCACCCGTGTGAAGCCGTACAGCGCCTCAAAGCCCTTTTCGCGGCCATGTCCCGATTGACCCACACCGCCGAACGGCAGCTCGACGCCGCCGCCCGCTCCGTAGTTGTTCAGAAAGACCTGGCCGACATTCAGCCGCCTCGCCAGGCGCATCTGGCGGCCGCCGTCGCGCGTCCACACGCCGGCGACCAGTCCGTACGGCGTACCGTTGGCGATGCGCAGGGCGTCCGTCTCGTCGGTGAACGGGATCAGGACCTGCACGGGTCCAAAGATTTCCTCTTGGGCAAGGCGGTGGTCGGGCGGCACCTCGGAAAATAACGTTGCGCGCACGAAATGCCCGTCCGCCGACGCGTCCGCGCGGATCGTCCCTTCGGCGGCGAGGTTCAACTCGGCCTTGCCCAGCTCGATGTAGCGGCTGACGATGGCTTTCTGCTTGTTCGAGATCAGGGGGCCCAGATCGCAGGCATCGATCGCCGGCCCCGCGACGAGCCCGCGATAGGTCTCGGCCATGCGGCGCTTGACCTCGTCATAGAGGCCACGCTGCACCAGCACGCGCGAGGCCGCCGAGCAGGTCTGCCCCGCGTTCTGCATGCAGGCGCTGACCAGCGTCGGCATGGCCGCGCCCAGATCGCAGTCGTCGAACACGATATGCGGTGATTTCCCGCCCAGTTCCAGTGTCACCGGGATTACATTCCGGGCCGCCGCAGCCTGGATGAGCCGCCCCGTGCCCACTGAGCCGGTAAAGGACACATGATCGAGGCCCGGGTGCCCGGACAGTGCGGCGCCCGCCTCGACACCCAGGCCCGTCACCACGTTCAACGCGCCGGCAGGCAGGCCCGCTTCGAGTGCGATCGCCGCGACCGCCAGCGTCGAGACCGATGCATCCTCGGCGGGCTTGACCACGCAGCTGTTGCCGGTGGCCAGCGCCGCGCCGACCGCGCGGCCGGCGATCTGCATCGGATAGTTCCAGGGGATGATGATCCCGCACACTCCGTGAGGCTCGCGCAAGGTATAGACCGTGAAGCCATCCTGGTAGGGGATGGTGACGCCCATGAGTTTGTCGGCCGCGCCAGCGTAGAACTCGAGGTAGCGCGCCAGAGCTTTGGCGTCGTTGAGCGACTGGTGCAGGGGCTTGCCGATGTCCAGCGCCTCGATCAGGGCCAGCGCCTCGGCGCGCCGCGACACCAGTTCCGACATCCGCATGAGGATGCGGCCGCGCTGGGTCGGCGTCATGCGGCCCCATTCGCCGTCAAAGGCGTCCCGGGCCGCCGTCACCGCCGCGTCCACGTCGGCGGCGCCTGCGCGCGCAATGGCGCCGATCGTCCGGCCGGTGGAGGGATCCTCGATCGGCAGCGTTGCACCGGACGTCGCGTCGCGCCATTGTCCGCCGATCAGGAGTTTCGATGGATCGAACCAGATGGCGGATTGCAATTGGCCGTGCGCCGGTCCGGCTACCGGGGTATCGCCTGCTGGGGTCATGATCCGTCTCCGTTGGACGTCGTGCGATTCCCTATTGTGCCTCATGCAGGGGCGCCTGCTCACCCCCTCGCATCGGCCTCCGCCTGGCGCATCGCCGCCCAGAGGATGGCCAGGGAAAGCATCAGGGTAGAGACGGGATGGGCATTTGTCATGTATACGTCTATACTATTGATAAATAGTATTTGCGTAGACATCATAAGGATGAATCGAATCCAGGCCATTCAGGCCCTGCGCCTGCTGGACGATATGGGCCGGTATGTTTTTCGTCGCCAGCATCTGCGGGCCTGCTTTCACGATGAATCGGAAAAGACCTTTGCCGAGGGGCTCGGGCGCCTGGTTGCGGACGGGCTCATCGTGCGGGCCGCGCGCGGCGTATTCGTCAACGAGGCGGCAAAGTCCCGGGATGGCTGGACCATTGAACGGGTGGCCATCGCCTTGCGTCCGTCCAGCCTGAGCTACGTGAGTTTGGAGTCCGCCCTTTCAGAGTACGGCATCATCTCGCAAATCCCGATCGATCGGATCACGCTCATGACCACCGGGCGTGAGGGCGAATTCCGGACGCCTTATGGCATCGTCGAGTTTGTCCATACCCGCCGCCCACCCTCGGCGCTGCGCGAGGCTACGGTTCTGGCCGACAGGCCGTTGCGCCTGGCGCGGCCGGACACCGCCCTGCGGGATTTGCGCCGTGTTGGGCGCAATCTGCATCTGGTCGATATGGCGGCTTACGAAGAAGTGCGGGCTGTCACGCAGGGTGTGGATCCCGGTCTGGCGGCTGCGCCGCATTCAACGCTGGATGCGTGAGGCACGTCTATGCAGGAATCTTTCAACAAAATCGTGGATCTCGCAATGCTGGAACCAGGGCGTGCTCATATGCGCCCGGTCATCGAAAAAGAGCTGCTGCACTACGATATCCTTTTTGCGTTGAGCGAGGCAAAGCTGCTCGATGCCCTTACCTTTCAGGGCGGCACGTCCTTGCGCCTCTGCCACGGCGCGCCCCGATTTTCGGAGGATCTGGATTTTGCGGGCGGTGCTGATCTCGATATCCGGCATCTTTCGGACATCAAGCGGTGTCTGGAGGACTATCTGGGGGCCCGCTATGGGTTATGGGTCGAAGTGCGCCCTCCAAAATCAGAGCAGACTGGATGGGATCTCGGGCGCGGCGATCCCGGGCACACGATGGTTGCCAAGTGGCAGATCAGTATCCAGACTGCGCCGCGACGATCGGATATCCCGCGCCAGCGCGTCAAGCTGGAGGTCGCAGGCATTCCCGCCTATAGCAGAGAGCTGAAAAGCCTGGCGCGCAATTATCGGTTCCTGCCCGATGGGTACTCCGACGTTCTCCTCGGTGTAGAGAGTCTTGACGAAATCATGGCCGACAAGCTTGTATCGCTGCCATCTTGCGACAGATATGTACGCTACCGGGATATCTGGGACCTACGCTGGCTGAAGCAGCAGGGAGCGGAAATTGATCCTGCCATGGTGGCCAACAAGGTCAAGGATTATGGGGAGGTCGACTATTCGGACAAACTGCGAGACATGATCGGCCGGCTCGATGAAATCGTCCGCGGCACGGCCTTCAAGAACGAGATGGCCCGCTTTATCCCGGCGGACGTACAGACCAGGACTTTAGGCAAGGAAGGCTTCGATACATTCTTGGCCGGCGAGGTCAAGGAGTTGCTG
Organism: Castellaniella sp. GW247-6E4; assembly: GCF_040276065.1. NCBI lineage: Bacteria > Pseudomonadati > Pseudomonadota > Betaproteobacteria > Burkholderiales > Alcaligenaceae > Castellaniella > Castellaniella sp. GW247-6E4. The sequence goes on from NZ_JBELOI010000007.1 coordinate 114,492, forward strand.
GCAGCCGTTGGGCGGTCGGTGCGCGACTCAGAGGGTGGGGCGTTTCGGATGTAAAGGCTCCGGCGCCTTTCGGCATGCGCCTGCTCACCCCCTCGCATCGGCCTCCGCCTGGCGCATCGCCGCCCAGAGGATGGTCAGGGAAAGCACAAAGAACATCACCCCGTTGTTGCGGCCCAGGATCACCTGGGTCAGGCCAAAGGCCGCGAACGCGGCCGGCAGGCTGGCGCCGCAGCAGGCCAGCACCCGCACGGTCAGGTCGGGGGCGCGCAGGCGGCGGCAAAAGTACCAGCAGCTCGTGATCATCAGGGCGAGGAACGCGAACAGGCCCAGCGTGCCCTGGTGCAGCCAGATCTCGATGAAATTGTTGTGGGTGTTGGACAGGGCTGCCACATAGGGGTGGATGCGTCCGGCCTCGATCAGGCCTTGCAGGTGGCTGCGGTATTCCTCATGCCCCCAGCCGAGCAGGGGCCGCTCGGGGATGCTGATCAGGGCGGATTTCCAGGCCTCGAGGCGCGCACCGACGTTGTTCGCGGCATCGCCATCGTGCGCATAGGCCCGCCATTCCTGCAGGGCGGCGGCATAGCGGCCCTCTGCGATCTGGCCCGCGGGCAGGACCGCCATGACAATCGCCACGCCCGCCGCCACTGCCGTGCAGCCGCCCAACAGCGGGCGCAGGGACCGCCTGCGCAGCAGCGCCGCGGCGGCCAGTGCGGCAAAAATCGGTATCGCCACCAGCCCGCCCCGGGTGGCCGACGCGACGAACGCGTAGAGGCCGGCCATGGCGCCCACCAGCAGGAAGGCGGCCCAGGCGTGACGCCGGCGCAGCCCGGCCAGGACAGCGCCCATCAGGCACCAGAAGGCCATCACGAGGGCAATGTCGCCAAAGGGGATGGCGCTGGTCACGAAGCCCTCGGCGCGCGGCACCCCCAGGTGCCGGATCTGCCACCAGGCGACGGTGGCGGCGCCCAACAGCCCGAGGGCCAATCCGGCCCATAGCCAGTCCAGGCGCAGGCGCGCGCGGCGCAGCCCCAGCAGGATGGGCATCGCCAGCGCATAGCGTGCGCCCTGGTCCAGGTATTTGCCTGGGTCCCCATGCCATAACACCGCCGTGGCCGTCGTCAGGAAAACCGCCAACAGCAGCCAGCACAGGGTCCGGTCCTCGCGCGACCAGGCGGCGGCCATCGCCTCGCCCCCTTCGGTCGCGCCGTTGCGCTGGACGGTGCTGGTGGCGAGCCACACCGCAATTCCGCCCAGGAACAACAAGCCGCCCCCCACGGAATAGCCGGAAGGCGCCGAGAGCATCAACAGGAAAAATATCGCGGCGCTGGCCCCCATCCAGATGGACAGCCAGGCCGGCGTGCGTGCCGGGATCGGATGCATTTTTGGGGAGTACGCTCGAGGCATGGACGTTGTCGGATTGTAGCCGGTTGCCCTTCGTGACAGGGACGAGGGGGCTCTGTGCGGCGGCCGCGTCCGCCGGCTCCAGGGCCTACAATAGAGCCACCTTTTCAAGGCACCCGCCCGCATGACCGCCACCGACGATTCCGAAACCCCCGCCGGCCCGCCGGATACGTCCCCCGCTGCGGGATTCTGGTTCGTCGTGCATACCAAGCCGCGTCAGGAAATCCTGGCGCGCGAGCATTTGCTGCGCCAGGCCTTCGAGGTCTACCTGCCGATGTTCAAGGTGTTCAAGGCGCCGCGCCGGCCCGGCGCGGCAGGCCAGGCGGCCGCGAGTAGGCTCGGGTCGCCGTCCGCGCAGGCGCTGACCTCTCACGAGCCCATGTTCCCGCGCTATCTGTTCCTGCGCCCGAGCCGCCCCACCCAGTCCTTGTCCGCTGTGCGGTCGACGCAAGGCGTCAGCCGCCTGGTGATGTTCGGCAACCAGCCCGCCTGCATCGCCCAGGCGCTGGTCGAGGGCATCCGCGCGGCCGAGACCGCGCGCGATGAGGCCGACTTTGCACAGATCAGCCCCTACCGGCCCGGCATGCCGGTACGCCTGCAGGACCCCGCCCTGGGCGGCCTGCAAGCCCTGGTGCAGGCCGTATCCCACGACCGCGTGACCCTGCTGCTCGAGATCCTCGGCCGTCCCCAACTCGTCAGTGTCGATTTCGAGCGGATCACACCTCTCTGAGCACCCGTCGGCACTGCCGCGCGGTGTCGGCGGACCCGAATTGATGTGCCTTAACGAAATCACATCTCGTGGTAGGTGAGACGTTGATCTCCTGGTAGAACCACGAATGTCACATTCAGTGACATTCTTGACTATCAAGGAGACAAACATGAAAATCCGCCATTTGATCATCCTTGCGTTGGGCCTTGGCCTGCCCGGCCCGTCCCATGCCCAACTGATGAAGCATGGCTCCCATCACATCCTGGGCGCGCCGCCACCGGCTTCGCCTGTGGCGGCCCTGCTTGCCCCTGAGGCGCCCTGGGATCCTTCCCCGGCGCCTTTTTTGTTGACCGGGGATCCCGTTGTCGTCGACCGCGACCGCCTCATCACCCGTGAGCTGCGCATCCAGTCCGTCACGGCCATCGATGTCGCCGGGGGGCATGTCCTGCGCATCGAAGGAACCGTGGGCAACGCGCCCGCGACCACCGGCGGCCTCTACAAACTTGGCGCCGGCCACATGGCCCTGTCCGGCGCCAACACCGTCCGAGGCAACTCCGCCCTGCTGCAAGGCAGCCTGGCCCTGCTGGACGACCGTGCCCTGGGCGCGCCGTTGAACGCGCTGGACATCAATATCGGCACGCGCCTGGAATTCGCCGAGGGCGTGTCGATCGGCCAGACCTTCACCATCAAGCCCGTGGACCTGGCCGCCGAACTGCCCGCCCACTGGTGGGCGCCCGTCCCGCCACCGGCCGAGCCCCTGGCCGTCCAGTGGGTGGTCGAGCGCGGCGAGGCCACGCATCTCGGCGACCTGTTCGGCCGCGCGCCCCTGATCAAGCAAGGCGCCGGCACCTTGCGCCTGGCCGGCTGGGGCGCCGCCTATACCGGCGACATGACGGTGCGCGACGGCGGCTTGCGGGTCGATGGCGCCTTTGGCGGGCGGGTGCTCGTCGAGCCCGGCGCCGCCCTGTCGGGCACCGGCCTGGTTGGGCGCATCGAGGTGGGCGGCGTCCTGGCGCCGGGCGCGGCGCACGGAGTCGGCACCCTCATGGCCGTGCACGAGGCGCGCCTGCTGCCGGGCGCATCGATGCACGTGCGCATCGATGCGGCGGGCGAGGCCGACCGCCTCTGGTCGCTCGGGACGGCCGCGGTGGACGGCGCCCTGCACGTCCAGGCACAGCCTGGCGCCTGGGACGAGGCCAGCCGCTGGACCATCGTGCAGGCCGACGGCGGCCTCGAGGCCGGCCGGTTCGCCTCGGCCTCCAGCAATCTGCCGTATTTTTCACCTGTCCTCGAGTACGGCGCGGATCGCATTGTGCTGGCGCTGCGGCGCAACCAGGCGGGGCTGGAAACCTGTGCCGACGGCGGCACGGCGCAGGCGGCCGCGCGCGCGATCGAAGGCGGCGTCCAGCCGCTGGCCGAGCGCATCGTCCGCCAGGACTGTGCGCGGGCTGCGGAGCTACTGGCTGCATTCGCCCACTCGGGCGCCGCATCCTGGCGCGGCGCCGTATTGGAGGACAGCCGCCACCTGCGCGAAGCCGCCTTGGCTCACGCCGGCAGTGGCCGCGCCTGGGTCCGCCAGTGGATGGTGGCCGCCGAGCGCGATGCGCGCAGCAGCAAAGGCGGGACCATCCGCGGCGATGCGCGCGACGTCATGGGCGTGCTGGCGGGCGTGGATCGCGCCTTGTCCACCGGGTGGCACCTCGGCGTGTTCGCCGGTGCCCAGCACGTGGATTACGGCAGTTTGGGGGCCGCCGGCGCCCCCGGCGGCCTGGCGGTGCGCGACGCCAGCCTGCACCTTGGCCTGGGCATCGTCCATCGCCCCGGTGCGGGGCATCGGCTCAGCGCGGGCGTTGCGCACGCCTGGCATCGCGGCGCCGGCCGTCGATGGACGGTCGATGACGATAGCCCCCTGCGCGCCACCCAGCATGCGCGCAGCACGCAAGCCTGGGTCGAGTGGCGCTACGACGACGCACACGCGGCCGATCACTGGACCTTTGCGCCGGTTGCACGCCTGGCCTGGGTGCGCCTGGACAGCCGGGACTATACGGAGACGGGCGGCCCGGAGGCCCTGCACGTGCAAGGCGCCGTGGACCAGCGCGCCTTTGCCCACGCGGCCTTGGGGGCCCGCCGCGCCTGGCCCGTGCCGCACGGTCACGCCGTGCTGCGCGCGGCCCTGGGCTGGGATGCCTTGCTGGGTTCGCCGGACATCATCAGCACCCAGTCCTTTCGCGAGGATGCCGTTGGGCGGGCTTTCGAGGCAGGCGGACAACCCCTCGCGCGCCATGCCCTGCGCCTGGACCTGGGGGTGGATGCGCCCCTGGCGCCAGGTGTGCGCGGCGGGATTGGCTATACCGGCCAGTACCGCGGCGGCGGCCGGCAGCATGGAGTGTTGCTGAGCCTGTCGGCGGCGCTGTAGGACGCTAGCCCAGGCCCAGAAAGCGTCGGATCACCACGTTCACGGCCGGCATCGTTTGCTTGTCCACGTGGCCGATCCTCTGGCCCTCGCCCAAATTGTCGAGGCCCAGCAGCGTCCCCGCGCGGCCGTCATCCGGGACGCGGTCGAGGCTTATATCGCCAATCACGCACGCCCCTCGGGGGCCGAGGTCTTCGGTGCCTGGCGCGACAAGAGGCTGGATGGGCTCGAGTACCAGCAGACCCTGAGGTCTGAATGGTGAGGGCGCTGTTCGATACGAACATTCTGATCGACTATCTGGGCGGCATCCCCGCCGCCAAGGCCGAGCTTGCGCGCTACGCGCGGCCCGCAATCAGCGTGATCACCTGGATGGAGGTCATGGCTGGCGTGACGCGAGAGGACGAGGCCATGATCCGCGCCTGGCTGACCACGTTCGATCGGGTCGCGCTGGATGAAACCGTTGCCGATCGTGCGGTCTCCATTCGGGCGCAGCGACGCATCCGCCTGCCCGATGCCATCATCTGGGCCTCGGCACAAGTCCATTCCATGCTGTTGGTCTCGCGCAATACCAAGGACTTCCCGCCGGACGAGCCGGGTGTGCGCATGCCATATGAGGCCCGCCGTTGAATTCCGATTACCGCGTTTCTCTGCAATGACAAACTTGGCCATGAGGACTTGATCGACTGCCTGCCGGACGAAGCCAGGTGTCATAAATTGAAGGGTCGGTTCAGTGGAAGCCCCCTGCCGCACGAGCCGTGTCAAAACCACTAGGCAACCCCCAACTCCTTGATGTACTATCGCGTTCACGCATTGAACATGCGCGAATGCGCTTGCCGACCGTGTCACGGCACGGCGGTAGCGTGTTCGCTGGAATCACCAGTGCCATGTCCATCGATACCCATCCCCACGACGAAAACCACCTCAAGGTCCTGCGCCTGCTGGAATCCGACCCCAGCCTCAGTCAGCGCGAGTTGTCCGAGGCCCTGGGCGTGAGCCTGGGCAAGACCAACTACTGCGTGCGCGCCCTGCTCGACAAGGGCCTGATCAAGATGCAGAACTTCCGCAACAGCCGGAACAAGCTGGGCTATGCCTACCTGCTGACCCCGGCGGGGATCGCCGCCAAGGCGGATCTGACCGCCAGTTTCCTGAAGATCAAGCTGCGGGAATATGAGGCTTTGCGACGAGAAATCGAGGAGCTGCGGCGTGAGACATCGGCTGAGGATCCGATCAAATAGGCAATCCCTCTATCCAATTACTTCAAACTACTCGACTATCGACATGAAAAACTTTGCTCTGATTGGTGCCGCCGGCTATATCGCCCCGCGCCATATGAAAGCCATCAAGGACACCGGCAACCGTCTGGTCGCCGCCTTGGACCCGAACGACTCCGTGGGCATCATCGACAGCCATTTCCCGGAAGCAGAGTTCTTTACCGAGTTCGAGCGCTTTGACCGCCACATCGACAAGATGCGCCGGTCGGAAAAGTCGGAAAACATCGACTACGTGTCGATCTGTTCGCCCAATTACCTGCACGATTCGCACATGCGGTTCGCCTTGCGCTCGGACGCCGATGCGATCTGTGAAAAACCCCTGGTGCTGAACCCCTGGAATATCGACGGCCTGCAAGAGATCGAGCGCGACACGGGCCGCAAGGTCAACACCATCCTGCAACTGCGAGTACACCCGGCCATCGTGGCCCTGCGCGACAAGGTGCGGGCGCAGGCCAAGGACACCAAGCACGAGGTCGATCTGACCTACATCACCTCACGTGGGCACTGGTACCTGCAATCCTGGAAGGGCAGCCTCAAGAAGTCCGGCGGCATCGCCACCAACATCGGCGTGCACTTTTTTGACATGCTGCACTATATCTTTGGTGATTTGCAGGACAATATCGTGCACCACGGCGAGGACACCAAGGCCGCGGGCTATCTGGAATATGAACATGCGCGGGTGCGCTGGTTCCTGTCAGTGGATTACCGAGACGTGCCGCAGGCGCAGCGTGAGCAAGGCCAGCGCACCTTTCGCTCGATCACCGTGGATGGCGAGGAGATCGAGTTTTCCGGTGGCTTTACCGACCTGCATACCCGCAGCTACGAGGAAATCCTGGCGGGCCGCGGATTTGGCTTGGAGGAGAACCGCACGGCCATTGAGACGGTGTCCAATATCCGCAATGCGTCTATCGCGCCGCTGACGGGTGATTATCACCCCTTCCTGAAGCAATGAGCCACTATCAGCACGAGAGCGCCATCGTCGACGAGGGTGCACAAATCGGCGAAGGCAGCCGGATCTGGCATTTCGTCCACGTCTGCGGCGGCGCACGCATCGGCGCCGGCGTATCCCTAGGACAGAATGTATTCGTCGGCAACAAGGTCGTGATCGGCGACCATTGCAAGATCCAGAACAACGTGTCCGTCTACGACAACGTGACCCTGGAGGAGGGCGTGTTCTGCGGCCCCAGCATGGTGTTCACCAACGTCTATAACCCGCGCTCGCTGATCGAGCGCAAGGACGAATACCGCAACACCTTGGTCAAGAAAGGCGCGACGCTGGGCGCGAACTGCACCATTGTGTGTGGGGTGACCATCGGCGAGTACGCCTTCGTCGGCGCCGGTGCGGTGGTGAACAAGGACGTGCCGGCGTACGCGCTGATGGTGGGCGTGCCGGCGCGGCAGATCGGCTGGATGAGCGAGCATGGGGAACAGTTGGATTTGCCGCTCACGGGTGAGGGCGAGACCGCCTGTTCGCATACCGGTGCGACATACCGGCTGTCGGACGGACAGTGCGCCCGCCTCTGACACTCCTCCGGGTGCTGGTCCTGTATGCGCACTACGGCGTGCGCGCCAGCTATTACGATGACTGGCTGGACGCCTTGCGCGGACACAGAAAATTGCAGGTGTCCGAGATCAATATCAGTAGCCTCGGCGCGCGTGGCCAGTTGAAGCGAAGGCTGCCGGATGCCGATCTGGTCATCCTGTTGCATTCCGTGAATGCCGACCAGGTTTTCTACCTCGAGCCTCTTGCTTCGTTATTGGCCGAGCGCCGCTGCAAACTATTGAGCTTCGTGGGAAACGAAGTAAACCTGCCCGGTGCGCCCATCTCGGAAAAAAGACGGGTACTGCGGATGGTGCGCCCTGATTGGATTGCCACCCAGCTGCTTGAAGAGGCCGGCAGGTATCTTTGGGGCGATATCGCGCCGGTTGTCGCCATCCCACACGCTCTCAATCCCGCCGCCTTCCAGCGCCGGGAAAACCTGGCCGACCGGCATATCGACGTCGGTTTGCGTAGCTTCCGCTATTCCGCGGTGTTGGGTGACCTGGATCGGAATCGGGTGATGGATTGGGTTTCCGAGGTCGGGCCGACGGCCGGCCTTTTGGTCGATATCAGTCAGCAAAGATTCGATCGTACTGGCTGGGCAGCGTATCTAAATGCCTGTCGGACGACGATCGCCACAGAGGCCGGATCCTGGTATCTGCAAACCGACGACGCATTGGTTGCTGCGGTTCTGCAAGCCTATTCGGGCCGCGGCTTTGTTTTGCCCGCCAAGAGCCATAGCCTGCGCAGGCTCGTCCATCGCCTGCCGTGGGCCTTGCGTGAAAGGCTGATGCGCTGGCTGTCCCGAGGTCCGTTTCGCTACGAGGCCACCTCGCTTAGCCGAGTGTCGGACAGCGAGATACTGGCGAAATTTTTCTTGAATGCCGACAAGGCGCCCATCTACGGAAAGTGCATTTCCTCCAGGCATTTCGACGCCATCGGGACCGGTACCGCCCAGATCCTGCTGGCGGGTCGCTATAACGACATCCTCATGCCTGGGCAGGATTATTTGGAGCTCAAGGACGATTTATCGAATGGAGACGAGGTGCTGGAACAACTACGGGACACGGATTTATTGGAAACAATGTCTCGTCATGCCTTGGAAAAAGTGATGTCGCAACATACCTATGCGCATCGTGTCCAGCAGATTCTGGACCTGCTCGAGGCATGACGACCAGGAATGACATGCTCAGCCCGGCGCCCGGTCAAGGGGCGCAATGGTTGAGGGTGCTGGCCGTATCCGACCTGTTGGCGATCCTCCAGCCTCTCTTACACTGTATTACGCTGCGTGGCCAGTCCCAGGCAGTTCACTGCGTGATTGGGCCGCCTACCTGTTCAGCGCGGGATTCCTGGTTAGCCTGGCTTTTCGCCCTGCGCACTTCCGCCACATGAGCGCGGCGCTTGCATTCAGCATGGTCATGCTGTCGGACCCATCCGGCCGTGCGGCATACCGCCGCGCGCTCGATGAGCGGGCCGATGCGTATGAGCGCGGGTCACAGGTGGATCAGCTTGTCGAGATCCTGCACGCGGCACAGGCCCAGAACCTTGTCAGGGCATGAACGAGGCGCATGTCGCCTTGTTATACTGGCGTGTTCATTTCCTGAACGCATTAGATTGCCTGCCAAACCTCAATACTGCTTCGCATAGGGAACGCACACACCCATGAAGTTGCTCACCGTCATCGGGGCGCGGCCCCAGTTCATCAAGGCCGCCACGGTTTCCAGGGCGCTTGCCGAGCATTTTCCCGGTGCACGGGAAATATTGGTCCATACCGGCCAGCATTATGACGCCAATATGTCCGACGTGTTCTTCGACGAGCTGGAGATCCCGCGGCCCGATCACCACCTGGGGATTGGCGGTGGATCGCATGGCCAGAATACAGGCCGCATGCTTGAAAAGCTCGACGCGTTGATGGCCGCCGAACAGCCGGACTGGATCCTGGTGTATGGCGATACAGACAGCACCCTCGCAGGCGCCTTGGCGGCGGCCAAACTCCATATCCCCGTGGCTCACGTCGAAGCCGGACTGCGGTCCTTCAATCGACGCATGCCCGAGGAAATCAACCGCATCCTGACGGATCATGTCGCAGACATGCTGTTCGTGCCCACCCAGGTGGCCAGGACCAACCTTAGGAACGAGGGCATCGGGGACGCGAAAATCCATATGGCCGGCGACGTGATGTACGATGCCGCCCTTCACTATCGGACGCGCGCGCGTCAGCCGCAGTGGTTTTCCCAGCTAGGGGCGGGCGCTTTTGCGCTTTGCACGATCCATCGCGCGGAAAACACCGATGATCCTGATCGGATGCGAGGCATTCTTGCAGGCCTTGCGCAATCACGCCTGCCAGTGGTGTTGCCGCTGCACCCCCGGACCCGCAAACAGCTAGCACAGCATGGCCTCGAACTGCCGGACACCGTTCGGGTAGTCGATCCGGTTGGCTACCTGGAAATGGTTTGGCTCGAATCGCATTGCGATCTGGTGGTGACGGACTCGGGCGGCGTGCAAAAAGAGGCCTACTTCCATGGCAAGCCCTGCGTCACCTTGCGGGATGAGACCGAATGGGTCGAACTCGTCGAGGTCGGAGCCAATGTACTGGCGGGCGCCGATCCGGCACAAATCCGTTCTGCCATGGAACGGGCCGGCAGCTTGGGCGATACCCCTAAAGGCCTGTATGGTCAGGGCGACAGCGCGATGAACATACTGAGCCGGCTTGCCGGCGTGACACCAACGGCGTGATACACGCCACTTTGATCCATTGAAACTGGGGGCGGGAAGCGCCCCAATCGAGAGGACAGCATGAAAGTACTGGTAACCGGCGGACTTGGGCAAATCGGATCGCACGTGGCAGAAATGCTGCTTGAGCGTGGGGATGAGGTTCTGGCAATCGACAACCTGGCCACCGGCCGCAGGGAGCATCTGGCAGACCATCCGAAATTGCGTGTCGTGATCGACACCATCGCCGACAAAGGGGTAGTCGACGGCCTGTTCGAGGACTTCAAGCCCGACGCCGTCGTGCACACCGCCGCCTCGTACAAGGATCCGGACGATTGGTACAACGATGCGCTGACCAATTGCGTGGGCGGGGCCAACATCGTCGATGCGGCCAAGCAGTTCGGCGTCAAGCGTTTCGTCTATTTCCAGACGGCGCTGTGCTATGGCCTGCGCCCACAGCAGCAGCCGATTCGACTGGATCACCCGCGTCTGCCCGGCAGCAGCAGCTATTCGATCACCAAGACCACCAACGAATACTACCTGGAGCTCTCTGGCATCGACTATGTCACCTTCCGCCTGGCTAACGTGGTCGGGCCGCGGAACGTGGCCGGTCCGCTGCCGATCTTTTATCAGCGCCTCAAGGATGGCAAGCAGTGCTTCGTCACCAAGGCGCGCCGTGATTTCGTATTCGTGAAGGATCTGGCGCGCACCGTCCTGCGGGCGTGCGACGGCACCGGGCAGGGCGCCTACCACTTTTCGTCAGGCACCGACGTCGCCATCGCAGAGCTCTACGACGCGGTGGTCAACGCCATGGGTTTCTCGGGTGACAGCAAACCTCAAGCTGAGGTCAAGGAACTGGGTCCCGATGACGTGGCGTCCATTTTGCTGGATCCATCCCGCACCTTCGAGGATTTCGGTGTGCTGGAGTTCACGCCCCTGCAGACCACTGTGTCCGAGGCTATTGCCTACTATAAGCAACACGGCACCTTGGGTGAGTACACACACCTGCGCCTGCAGGATAAAAAATAATTGAGGTGATAGGAATGCGGATACTGATTACTGGTGGAGCCGGTTGCTTGGGCTCCAATCTGATCGAGCATTGGTTGCCGCAGGGGCACCAGATCCACGTTGTCGACAATTTCGCGACAGGCAAGCGTGAAGTCGTGCCTCAAGTCGATGGGTTGTCGGTGACAGAGGGATCGGTCGCTGACGCATCTTTGGTTGACCACTGCTTTGCAGGGTTCAAGCCTGAGGTGGTGATTCATGCGGCCGCCGCCTACAAGGATCCAGATGATTGGGTCGAAGACAGCTTAACGAACGTGATCGGCAGTGCCCACGTGGCACGTGCGGCAAAGAGGCACCAGGTGGCTCGTTTGATCAATTTCCAGACGGCGCTGTGCTATGGGCGCCCGAACCAACTGCCAATCCCGGCAGATCATCCGACAGCACCTTTCACGAGCTATGGCATCACCAAGACCGCCGGCGAGCAATACATGATGCTCTCTGGGGTACCGACTTTGTCGCTGCGTATCGCCAATGTCACGGGACCTCGCCTGGCTATAGGTCCTATCCCCACGTTCTACAAGCGATTAAAGGCTGGGCAAGGGTGTTTCTGCTCAGATACGGGGCGCGATTTCCTAGATATGTCCGATTTTCTCGCATTCATGGATCTTGCTATCAAGACCGACGGACCCACCGGCCTGTTCAACGTTTCCACCGGTGAGGCACATACCATAAAGGAAATCTTTGATCTCGTGACGGATTATCTGGCGTTGCCCAGGCAGGAAGTACCTATCACTCCGCCCGCCGCAGACGATGTGCCGGTGGTGGCCCTGGACGCTCGTGAAACAAAAGACGCGTTTGGCTGGGCACCCAAGATCAGCTTTGAAGAAACGGTGCGCAAGCAATTGGCTTGGTACGATCGGTATGGCATAACAGACGTTTATTCCCACTTGAAGGCTCCGGTATCCGGAAAGCAGGCCTAACGAAGAGAAGAGAGATGAGTACGGAAAGCTTCAAAAGCAAGAAAGTTCTGGTCGTCGGTGGTGCCGGCTTTATAGGCAGCAATCTAGTGCAACAGATCCTTGCGCATGATCCCCGCGAAATTGTAATCGTCGATAATCTGTTGTCGTCAGATGTGAGTAATGTCCCCGATGATTCCAGAGTGCGTTTTGTATTTGGCTCAATCACAAACGATAAGATTTTGAGAGATCTGTCTGATGATCTGGATTACGCATTTCACCTGGCGTGTTATCACGGCAATCAGTCTTCGATTGCGGACCCGTTAGCTGATCACGATAACAACACATATACCTCATTGAAGCTTTTTGAGCGCTTAAAGGATTTCAAAGCCCTCAAAAAGGTAGTGTATGCTGCTGCTGCGTGCGCGGTTGCGGAAAAAACTTATGGCCAACCCACCGCAACGACCGAGGATCAGCCAGTTACTCTATATCATGACAGCCCTTATTCAATTTCCAAGATAATAGGCGAGCTCTACGGGAATTACTATTTCCTGCATCATCGGTTACCTATTGTGAAGGCGAGATTCTCGAATGCATATGGTCCGAGAGAGATTCTGGGCGCCGGACAATGGCGCGGCACAATACACACCGTGTGGCGGAATGTCACACCGACCTTTATCTGGCGAGCACTAAATGGCGAGGCTTTACCACTGGATAATGGTGGTAATGCTAGTCGTGACTTTATTTTTGTGGAAGATATGGCCAGAGGGCTGATGGCCTGTGCGTTGAAGGGAGACGCAGGTGAAGTCTACAACCTGGCAACGGGTAAGGAGACCACTATACTCGAGCTGGCAAACTTTATTAATGAATTTACTGGTAACAAGGCACCTGTGGATTTAAAACCGGCAAGGGATTGGGATCGTTCTGGGAAGCGATTTGCCTCGACGGAAAAAGCCGAGATACAGCTCGGATTTACCGCTCAAGTTGATATCCGAGAAGGGATAGAGAGAACTGTGGAATGGACAAGGAATAATTCTGATCTAATTGCTCATACGATAAAAAGACATAATAAATTTATGAGCCAGATTTCAAGTAAATAATACGAGGATAACAACGGAAATGGACATTCGCGGAAAGAAGGTGGTGGTTATTGGTGGCGCTGGGCTTATAGGTTCCCATACTGTAGACCAGCTAATCAACACTGATGTAAAGGAAATCATAGTCTATGATAATTTTGCACGCGGCCGTATAGAGAATCTTGGCTCCTCGCTAAAAGACTCTCGAGTGAAAATATATGAGGCCGGTGGTGATATACAGCAGACCGATGTACTAGAGTCAGCATTGAAGGGAGCAGACGGAGTCTTCCATCTCGCCGCACTATGGCTCCTCCAGTGCCACGAATATCCAAGAAGCGCGTTTGATGTCAATGTGCGAGGGACGTTCAATGTCATGGAGGCTTGTGTTAAGGCGGGAGTTCAACGGCTAGTCTATTCGTCTTCGGCTTCAGTGTATGGCGACGCCATCGAAGAGCCCATGACAGAAACGCATCCGTTCAATAATAAAAATTTTTATGGTGCTACCAAGATAGCTGGCGAAGCCTTTTTACGAGCCTTTCATCATCGCTACGGTTTAAATTATGTTGGGCTTAGGTATATGAACGTGTATGGGCCGAGACAGGATTATCATGGCGCATATATTGCTGTCATTATGAAGATGCTTGACGCCATCGATAAGGGAGAAAGTCCCACGATTATGGGCGACGGATCAGAGGCATTTGATTTCATCGCGGTTGAGGACTGTGCTAGCGCTAATGTGTGTGCCATGCAATCAGATACTGTAGACGAATTTTATAATGTAGGGACCGGCCATCGGACTTCGTTGTTGGAGCTGGCACAGAAGTTGGTAGTCTTGACGGATTGCAAGCAACCGATCAAGTTCACAAAAAATAGTCAAGCTACGTTAGTCAGGAACCGCATAGGAAGCACTGTCAAGGCGCATAAGGGAATAGGCTTTACAGCGGCAATCGCTTTGGAAGATGGTTTGCGCCGCTTGATAAAGTGGAGATCCGATGATAAGGCCGCCCTAATTGCAAGGCGACTTGAGGTTGGGTTGAGAGCGGACTGATCAGCCTGTCATGGCCCTCTGATTGGTTCGTGCCTTAACGATGATCTACTATCAGCAGGTTTCATTGAGTACCTCCGAATTGCACAAAATAAGCCTTGGGGTATTGGTTTCATCTCCTATCCAAATATAAGTTCGTCATCGGGTGCGTCAGTGGATAATATCGTAACCCAATAAAGGAACAATTGTTTCCATGTCCCCGGATATTAAAAGCAAGCTCATATTTGATGAGCGTACATTGTCGACAGAGCAGATTATTGAGAGTGGAGGCGCCGATTTATTGGGATTTAATGAGGTGCTTCAGTTTCTGGCATCCCCGGACTCCGGGTTGACGCTGGGATATGATGATCGGTCGCGCTTATTGACGGATGAAGCTGGAAATTCTTATCCTAGGCGAGGAGAATTGCCGTTGCTGATCCCAACAAGGCTCATTCAATTTTATTCTGATCGCCTAGATATTCCGTATTCCGCAGTCTCCGATTCGTTTCTACAATATTATTTCTTGTCAACAGTGAAGCAGTCAGGAGAGTTGGCGGGTATTAATTCGGCAACTGAGAATATTCACTATCAACGCCATCTTTATCGGATGAAAGATCTCTTGTCCTCGGCACGAGGACGTGTTCTCGATGTCGGATGTGACGACCCGATGATAGGGGCCGCTTTATTGGATGATTCTGCCAGCTATGTTGGTTTGGACCCATTCTGCAAACGCCCGTCACCGTTTCGTCTCATAGGATTTGGTGAAAATTTGCCTTTCCGCAACGCGACTTTCGATTGTGTTGTTTTTAACACCAGTTTGGATCATATTTTCGATTGGCGTAAGGCTATCGATGAGGCACGGAGAGTTCTCGTACCCAAAGGATTGTTATTTATATGCACCTTGATATGGACTGATCGTGCTGATCTAGTCAATGACGCTGTCCATTTTCATCACTTTAGAGACTATGAAATTATGGGCCAGCTGAGTTCCTGGGAAGTTGCTTCCATCAAGCGTTATGATTATAAGGGAGCTGATCATAGACATGGCTTATACTTATCTGTTAGTAAATAATGTGATGTCTACGACGGATAGATTGTAATGTGCGGGGTCGCGGGCATTGTTGATTTGAAGGGGCGTTCGGTTCAACAGGTTGAGCTCGAAAGGATGGCTGATGCGATTGCCCATAGAGGTCCGGACGGCGCAGGTTATTGGACTAATGGTCCAGTCGGGCTCGCTCATAGGCGCCTTGCGATCTTGGATCTTTCGCAGGCAGCGGCACAACCGATGATCTCGTCTGACGGTCGCTCGGCTCTTACTTACAATGGCGAGATTTACAATTATCTGGAGCTACGGGAGATACTTGAGCGTCTAGGGTATGCCTTCCGCTCCAGAAGCGATACCGAGGTGGTTCTGTATGCCCTACAAGAGTGGGGGATAGATGCTGTCCTCAAGTTTAATGGTATGTTTGCGCTCGCTTGGTGGGACGGTACTGCTCAGCGATTATATTTAGCCCGTGACAGATATGGTATCAAGCCACTTTACTATACCCGATCTAACGATGCTGTATTATTCGGATCCGAGCAGAAGGCAATATTAGCCCTTTCCTCTTTTCGGCGGCGACTGGATCAGCAGGCCTTGGTTGAGTATTTTACTTTCCAGAATATTTTCACTGATCGGACGTTACTCCAGGGGATTCGTATTCTTCCCGCTGGACATTATATGGAGATCAGTACTGGTCGTGATCTACGTAGTAAGCAGCCGGTTCAGTATTGGGATTTCAATTTTCGGGAACCGGATGTTAAATTCAGTCCTTCAGAGTACAGCGAGGAGCTTGATCGACGGTTTAGGGCTGCAGTCTCCCGACAGTTGGTTTCCGATGTCGAAGTGGGAAGCTATCTTAGCGGAGGCATCGATTCGGGCTCGATAACCGCCCTGGCATCACGCGAACGGCCGTTCATGAAAACGTTCACGTGTGGCTTTGATCTCCGTTCAGCTTCCGGCTTGGAGCTCGCTTACGATGAGCGTGAGAAGGCCGAGTATATGTCTTATAAATTTAAGACAGAGCACTATCAGATGGTGCTTAAGGCGGGAGACATGGAGCGAGTCATGTCAGAGATAGCATGGCATCTAGAGGAGCCGCGCGTCGGACAGTGCTACCCAAATTATTATTCCGCGAAATTGGCTTCGCGATTTGTTAAAGTGGTGCTAAGCGGCGCTGGCGGTGATGAGCTATTCGCTGGGTATCCATGGCGTTATTATCGTGCAGCAGTCAATGATAATTTCGAGCAGTATGTCGATAAATATTATGGGTTCTGGCAGCGCTTGATACCAAATAGCCTATTGAGGGAAGTTTTTTCTCCTATCGCTGGCGCCTTTGACTCCATATGGACACGCGATATTTTTCGGGATGTATTCAAACATCATGCTGAGGAATTGGATCGGCCTGCTGATTATATTAATCACTCATTGTATTTTGAGGCAAAAACCTTCCTCCATGGTCTACTAGTAGTGGAGGATAAACTCAGCATGGCTCATGGGCTTGAGAGTCGCGTCCCCTTTCTGGATAACGATCTAGTGGATTTTGCAATGTCTTGTCCTGTCAGTCTTAAACTTCAGGACTTGTCCAAGGTTGTACGTATCAATGAGAATGACCCTGGCAAGAAGGCCAGTATCTATTATTCCAGAACGCGTGACGGAAAGAAGATTCTTCGGGATGTCATGAGTAAATATATTCCAGCCGAAATCGCGTCTGCGGAAAAGCAGGGGTTCTCCGCACCGGATGCTAGTTGGTTTAAGGGGGAAAGCATAGATTTTGTGCGTCGAACGTTATTAACCGGGACACCAATGATCTATGATTTGCTAGATAGCCGCGTCATTAGGAGTTTGATCGAGGAGCATCTCACAGGAAAGACTAATAGAAGACTCCTGATATGGTCGCTGCTAAATGTTGAGGCTTGGTTGCAACAAGTAGATTGCGAGTTGTCGTAGGAGGTAGTCATGAGGCGGATTGTGATAACTGGCGCTTCTGGCTATCTTGGTACGCGTGTAGTGGATCTGCTGCGGTACAAATATGATGTGTTTGCGATCGTGCGTCGATCTGTGAAAGAATCATTTGAGAATGTAACTTACGTTGAGGCTGATCTTTCCAAGCCATGGTCGCCACAGGAGTTACCGGTTGCAGTGGATGGGGTGATCCACCTTGCTCAAGCTCGTGATTATAGGAAATTTCCAGACAAGGCTACTGAGATTTTTGCTGTTAACACTACTGCCACCGCATTGCTTCTTGATTATGCCCGCCGAGCGGGGGCTAGTAGTTTCATACTAGCGTCGACAGGCGGGGTATACGGCGAGATCAGGGATACGATCACGAGTGCTACGCCCATAAACCCGCCCGCAGGAGATTTAGGCTATTACTTCCGTACAAAACTTGCGGCGGAGATGTTAGCACATTCATACAGTGGCCTTATGAGTATCAACGTCCTACGGCCGTTTTTTATTTATGGTCCTGGGCAGCCTGATGATCGATTAGTTGGAAGAATTATTGATTCAGTGCGTACTGGTCGAAAAATTCAACTGGCTGGCGAGGATGGGATATGTCTTAATCCAATCTACATAGATGATGCGGTCGATATCATTGACGCTCTTATAGATCGACCTGGAACAAGGGTCTTGAACGTGGCGGGCCCCGATGCGATTACGATTAGGTATATCGCTCAGGTAGCTGGCGAAATTCTAGGCAGAGTTCCTCAGTTTGAGAAAGTATCGCATCAATCCGGCCGGATCGTCGCCGACCATTTGCCTATGGCAGATTTGTTGGCACGACCGTTAGTGGAGTTCGACGTTGGGTTAGCGGCGGCAATAGATCAGATCAAGAACCAGTAAAATATTCAAGCTTCGGAAGGTATATGAGTAGCTCAACATTCGGTTTGATTCGAGATATCAATCCTAAAAATGATGAATCTTGGCGAAATCGGGTTTTTCTCACATTCGATATTGATTGGGCTCATGATACTGTCATAGAGGATACCTTAGCACTTCTCGAGCAGTACGATGTGCCGGTTACCTGGTTCGCGACACATCGCACAGAGGTGCTCGATCGGATTCGGAGCAATGTAAAATTTGATGTAGGAATACATCCCAATTTCAATCCATTGCTGGAAGGGTCATCAGGAGGGGCTAGCAGCGCAGCCAGCGTCCTTCAGTCAACTATTGACATTGCGCCGCAGGCTACGGCTGTTCGTTCACATTCACTAGTGCACAGCGAACGACTGGCGAGCCTCTTTATTTCCCATAATTTACGCTATTGTTGTAATGCTTTTATTCCTCTTGGTGGAAGCAATAGAATCGCACCATGGGAACTATGGGGAGAGCTTGTCATGGTTCCGCATTGCTGGCAAGACAACGTAGCGCTGATGATGAATATGCGCGTACCTACTCCCCCTGATGCAAATGATCAACTTATTGTCGTTAATTTCCACCCGATCCACGTGTTCCTCAATACAGAAGATCTAGGGCGCTACGAACGCACGCGTCCCATTCATCAAAAACCCCTTGAGCTTATCAGACAACGCTTCAAAGGCTATGGTACGCGCAACCGCCTAATTGAATTGCTCGAGGTTTCTAAAGCACCATGAAGATCGCCATTATTGGACGAACCGAAATTTTATATGAAACAGCACGATTCTTGCACGATCGTGGATTCGATATTGCATGTGTTATCACATCGAAAGAGGCTCCAGAGTACACACGCACCGCGTCTGATTTTATACGGCTTGCCGAGAATCTTGACGTCCCTTTTGCGAAAGGCTCCAATATCGTTGATCATATGCAGCTTCTTCGGGACTCAACTCCGGATATCGGTATAAGTATGAATTATACCGGTATCGTGCCGCAGGATGTCATCGATATTTTTCCACACGGCATACTTAACGCACACGGTGGCGATTTACCGCGGTATCGCGGTAATGCCTGTCAGGCCTGGGCGATCCTCGCCGGTGAAAGCAGGATCGGTCTGTGTGTTCATCGCATGATTGGAGGGGAGTTGGATAGTGGGGACATAGTGGCGAGGGATTACTTGCCTATAAATATTTCGACAAAAGTGACGGACATATGGAGATGGATGGCAAAGGAAACGCCAGCTTTGATGTATTCCGCGCTACAAGAGATAATCAAGAATCCAGAATTTATCCTGGAGCGCCAATCACTTGATCCACAAGATGCGTTGCGTTGTTATCCACGCCGACCAGAGGATGGGAAGATCGATTGGCATCAAGCAGCGGTCGATATTATTCGCCTTATTAATGCATCTAACAAGCCGTATGCCGGAGGGTTCTGCGATTTTAACGGGCACAAGATGACAATATGGGAGGCATGCCTGCCGAGCGAAGGGGAGCGTTTTCTCGCTGTCCCTGGACAGGTAACGGCCGTTGATGAATGTTATATCGATGTGGCTTGTGGTTCGGGAAAAATTCGCGTGCTGAAGGCTGAGATGAATGGACATTCAGCATACCCAAGCACCTGGGTGAAGTCTATCAGGGATCGGCTTAAATGATCTCGGCACGAAATCAGCCTTATCGGACCACGGCTGCTGATAGCGATTTCACGGAAAATAATTACTTGCAATTATTGCGGCTTGCGAAGGAATCATATCTTTTTTCTACCTATCGTGCCATTCCATGGGGGACTCGGTTTATCCTGTGGCGCCATGATCTGGACTACTCTATCAGTCGAGCACTGGCTTTGGCTGAGATTGAGGCGGGGGAAGGGGTTTGTGCGACTTACTTCATTAATCCTCGTAGTGAATTCTATAACCCGTTTGAGCCTGGTCCTGCTCGGCTTATCAAACGTATCGTGGGCAATGGACATCATCTCGGGCTGCACTTTGACGCGAAATTTTATGACATTCAGAGTGAAGAACAATTGGACGAGAAGGTGGCTGTTGAGGCGCAATGGCTAACAGATGCATTTGATGTCGAGTTGGATGCGTTTAGTTTTCACAACCCCGTAGAAGCGCATCTTGAATGTCATGCAGAACGCTATGGCGGTTTGGTGAATTGCTATTCAAGAGAGCTGCAGACTCAGGTGCCATACTGTTCCGACTCCAATGGATATTGGCGATTTCGGCGCCTCTATGATGTTTTGCATGACGCCATCGACCCTTGTCTACAAGTATTGACACACCCCGGATGGTGGCAAAAAGAATCTTTAGAACCGCGTCGTAGAATTTTTCGATGTGTTTATGGTAGAGCGCAGGCAACCATGAAGCAATACGACCTGGTTCTTGCTGAAGCGGGACGGGTGAATCATGGTAGATCAATTGAAAGTTTAAATTTTCTAGAATCTGCGCATGGCGATATCTTCACATTTTTTGATTATCTTTGGAATAAGAGACAATTCAGTACCTTATTTTTTGAGCTGTGGCGAATTCATCGACTTCAGATCACGCAGTTATGCCGCATGATACTGCTGAGCATTTGGAAGATAGCCGCAGTTCAGGTAGATCGGTTATTTAACGATGATCAGCTCAACGTCAAGAGTGGCATCGTTGCTGAGGCAGTTCTTGGGCCAGGGTGGCGAGAGCTCTCCGGCATGACCGAAGCACGGGAAGAAACTTATCTGACGCTGCTTAATGATCTGACAAATGGTCGGGCTTTAATTTCAGAAAGTGCTTTAGAGAATGAATGCGCATCTATTTGCAAAGTAATCTCGACGTTGAGTGAATGGGGTCAGTCGCAGCCTATAGCTTACGACGGGATAAAGGCTTTGGCTGTTGACGGAGAGTGTCTTGATGCCAAAGCGGTCGCACGGTGCGGGGAGCTATGGGGGATGGATCGAGAGAATGACGCTGAACAATGGCGGAAGCGCTGGGAGGAATTAGTTGCCGTTCTCGCCTCTAAAGGTTTCCATGGGGTGGAGAGGTGAGGGGTATTCGTGCCGTATTGTTGATGGAAGATGCCGCTGGGGTACGAGCCTGCAGATTGGCGAATGGTCTCGGTTTGGCACTTGAGGCACGCATAGGAAACAATATAGCGACAATACAGGAAGAATTTAAGAGGCAGCCCGAGCTGCTACTTTCCTTTGGCACCAGCGCAATAGTGCCGGATTCATTGTTAGAGAGTCCAGGCTTATTAGCCATTAATGTCCATCCAGCTTCACCGGCCTATCCAGGCCGCGATCCTCATCATTTTGCGGTGTATGACGGTGCTACCCAATATGGGGCTACCATGCACATGATGACACGCCGTGTAGATGATGGCGCGATCGTTGACCTTGAGCTCTTTGCTGTGCCAGCGGGAGCCACCCCAGCGCTGTTGCTTGGTATGGCTGATGATGCCGCGTGGAAGCTCATAGCCCGCCTTTTTATGAGATTGGCCGCCTGCGAGAAAATTTTGCCGTTGAGCAACGTATCCTGGGGGATGCGCAAGACAACACGCAAGATGTTTCTAGAACTCTGTACAGTCGATAGCCAGATGGGAGAGTCGGAATTCATTCGCCGCGATAAAGCAACAAAGATGCCGGGATATAACAATCTACGTATAGAGCTCTACGGGCGGATTTTTCGTCTTCAGGATGACGCATGACAATAGTGGTTGCCATTCATCAGCCAAATTTTTTCCCATGGCTTGGCTATTTCGATAAGATTGTGCGCAGTCATAAATTCATATTTCTAGACGATGTGCAATTCCCAAAGAAGGGCGGTTCATGGTCAAATCGAGTAAAAATATACGTGTCCGGCGAAGCGCGCTGGGTTACAGCTTCTATTCGTAGGCCGCCTCACGGAGTTGCCTTGATCAATCAAATTGAATTTTCTGATGATCGACATTGGCGCTCTAAATTTCTTAAGACGCTAGAGTCGAATTATTCACATGCCGCGTTTTATGAAGAGACTATGTCTTTGTTGAAGCCGTTGATAATGGCGAATGAAGGCATGCTGGCTCGTTATAACATGGATGCTATTCGAGCAATTGCTGAGCATATAGGAATCAGGCATGCACATTGTGTCCCCTCGTCTTCGCTCGGAGTATCTGGCACTGCGACTGATCTTCTGATCAATCTGACAAAATGTGTAGATGGGACGCTTTACTTGTGTGGTGGTGGTGCGGAGGGTTATCAGCAGGACTCAGCATTTGCGGCAGCGGGTTTAGATTTGCGCTATCAGAGATTTGAGCACCCGATTTATTCACAAGGCGACAAGCTGTCATTTACCCAAGGCTTATCAGTCGTTGATCCGCTCATGCATATTGGTCGGAATGGCGTAAAAAAACTGCTTGAAGCTCAATAGGTTTGATTCACAAGACGGTTGCTCGAAGATACATCTTCGGCGTACATGGCTCGCATAATTCGACACCGTGGGTGGGCATGTTCTTATTTATATAAGAAGCAATGAAACTAGACAAGAAAGCGATAATATGTTGGATGATATTGTATATTATTGCTCCGGTATTCAAGGCTATCGGGTACGGTAATCGTAGAAGAAAAAGCGTTATCTACGTTGGTCAAGCATATTACAACAATTGGTATCTTTCTCGTGCGCTACGGAAGCTTGGCTGGCGTGCAGATGTATTGAATTGGGACTTAAATATAAAATCCAAGATCTTTTATCATGGAGAAGACTTCAAAATTGACTATGAGCATCCTGAAGATATCAAGAACTATTGGCGATTCTATCTGTGGTCGCTTAGGGAATACGACCTATTTCACTTTGCTAATAAAGGTGGTATGCAGTTTGGAGAGCCATTCAGGCACGAAATTGCGAAATTGACAGGCACGGAAGGATTTGAAATAAAGTTTCTCAAAGCACTAGGGAAGAAGATCGTCTATAGCAATAACGGATGCTTGGATGGTGTGTCTCAAACCGCTTTTTCGAAGTGGGGACCTACGTCGGTTTGCGATATTTGTCAATGGAAAAACGTTCCCTCGGTATGTAGCGATGAAGGAAATTTAAGATGGGGAAAGTTCAGAAATGAGATGGCCGATTATCAATGCTTGTTAGGCGGGAATCGAGCAGATTACAATATAGATTCAACTGTTCATGAGGTACCGGAATATTATTGTTTAGATCAGGATTTTTGGTTCCCTGATCTCGATATCCCTAGTAAGTTTCGATATCCCGCCGATCACGGCACTGTACGGTTGTACCATGCGGTTGGCAACTATTCGGAAAGAACAAGCAAAAATTCCGTCAATGTTAAATCAACACATATCTACGTGCCGCTTATACAGAAAATCAAGGACATGGGCTATAAGGTAGAAATGGTGTTCTGCACCGACGTTCCAAACAAGGATGTCCGATTTTATCAAGCACAAGCGGATATATTCCTGGAAATGCTCACATACGGTTGGTTTGGTGCTAATGCACGAGAAGCAATGATGTTGGGAAAACCTGTCATCTGTTTTCTTCGACAAGAATGGCTAGACAGCGCGAGAGAGGAGATACCAGAGTATATCGATGAGCTACCCATCATAAACGCGACGCCTGAAACAGTCGAGGGAATCTTACTTGATCTTATTCAGGATAGAGAAAAACGAGAACGCATTGGTCGTGCCAGTCGGGAATTTGCTGTTAAATGGCATTCATCTAATGCAGCTGCGAAAAAATTCAATAAAATATATTCGCAACTTTTGGGGATCGCGGATGAGCGCTGATCAAACCCAATTAGCGATACGGTGTGACGATGTGGTAGTTCGTTTCCCGCTTCTTCCACCGAGGCAGGCGTGGCGTCTCATCTTTCAGCCGAATCTTGTGCGTTGGCATGAGGCCTTAAAAGAGGTCACAGTTCATGTCACCCATGGACAGATCGTAGGGGTAATTGGAAAAAATGGTGCGGGTAAGAGCACTTTGCTCCGAATGTTGGCCGGTGTATACCCCACAAGCTCAGGGCATCTTGTAAAACTTGGCGATGTCAGCGCACTATTTGAATTAGGGGGTATGGGGGGAACATTAATCACTGGTGAGCAATATATCAGACGGTGGTTCAGATTGAATGGCATCAGTCGGAAAAAATGGTCAAGGCTGGTGGATGATATACGAGATTTTTCGGAACTCGGTGACCGATTAAGTGACAGGATACTCACGTATTCATCCGGTATGGCGGCGAGGCTTTACTTTGCTACAGCGACCTGCGTTGGCAATGAAATCTATCTGATAGATGAGCTACTGTCCGTGGGAGATGAGCATTTCCAGGCAAAATGTTGGAAGAGAGTCAGATCGCGATTAAAAGATGGCGTATCCGGCGTGCTCGCGACCCATGATTGGGCCGCCATCATGAGGCTTTGTAAAAATACGTATGAATTGGAGAGTGGTCGTATTGTTGCATCGGGGGACTCAGAACGTATAATTTGCAACTATCTGAAGCTGACGAAAGACTTTGATGTCAATCAGGCCGCACGAATAATGGACAATTGTCTGATGGAGGTAGGAGCTGAGAGCCGCAATGACTGGCATTTCGATGTGCCTGTCAAAATTTTCGAGACAAACGAGATCGGATTCAGCTATTCCATAGAGAAGCTAGTCATTGGACAGGAATGGCAAGTGTTGATATTAGGTGAAGAAGTAACGATCGGCAATATGCCTGGGGAATATTTAGTAAGAATTGAAATTGTAGACTTACCTCTACCCGCAGGGGACTATCGGCTGAACTTATTTCTTACGGGACGTAAGGGCGAGGCCGGAGATCATCGGATTACTTATGATGCACGAAGCTGGACGACAGGTAATAGTATCAAGCTCATGGTCTCGGGACAATACAATCAAGGGCTGATTCTCATGCCGATGCAGGTAGAGTGTTGATGTCTAAAGAGGCACGTATCGAGGTTCTAGACCTTAGAAAGATGTACCCGCGTAAGGTGTCTGAGCGGTTGTTCCCAATGTACAGGAGTAAATCAGGTTCAGATAGCCCGCAAGTCGGTAGAGCTGCTCTGGATGGAGTGAGCTTTACATTGCAGCACGGCGAACGTCTGGGTGTGATTGGGCGAAATGGGGCCGGAAAATCTACCCTTCTACAGATTCTGTCTGGTGTTACAGAACCTTCGTCTGGAGCTATTTCGATTGATGGTGTGATCACAGCGGTATTGACGCTCGGAATAGGTTTGCGAGAGGACATGACGGGGCGGGAAAATATATATATGGATTTTTCTGCCAGAGGCGATGACGCAGGTTTGACAGAGTCTATGGTTTCCGAAATTATAGATTTTGCGGAACTCGGCGAGTTCATAGATATGCCGATGAGGACCTACTCTACAGGCATGAAGGCTAGGCTCGCATTTTCAATGATTACCCAAATCAGACCAGAAATTCTCATTATAGATGAGGCACTTTCAGTCGGAGATGCAGCGTTCTCGGTCAAGGCTGGACAGCGGATTTCTGAGCTTTGTAGTCGAGGCTCAATTGTTATTGTGGTTTCTCATAGTATGGAGAGCGTAAGGAAGCTATGCAATCGTTGCATATGGCTGGATAAAGGACGGATAGTAATGGACGGAAGTCCAGATCTCGTTTGTTCTAAATATGTGGATTCCGTCAGAGAGGCTGATGATGCAGAGTTGGTTGAGAGATTTAGAGAGCTAACGGGCGTAAAGAGTTTCGTTTCGGGTTATAAGGTTTCTCCACTTGAGTTACAGTCAAATCATGGGAAGGTGAGTAGACTGCGAGAAGGATCAGCACTGTATGTTAAGTGCCATGTAGAGGATGGAAAAATTGATAAAGAGCATGAGTTCTCGCTCTCTTGTATACGGTTAGATGGCGTGCTCATTTCGGAGTCTAAGGTATCGGTTGATGGAAATACTAAACGACTTTGTTTTTATTATCCAAAATTAAATCTATACCAAGGAATATATATGATAAAACTTTGCTGGTGGGGTGGCGATGGATCAGAGCTAGCGGAGTCGGTACAGGTGTTGGAGATCATCAATGATAAAGCAATGGTGGGAGGGCGACCTGTCCTTGTTTCCGTTGGGAGTATCGTTCCCCAGTTCGTGAGGCGGATGTAATGAAGATCTTCGGATTTGACCGATCAGATGTTCGCCTAATTTTGAATATATGGCGTATGAACCTTGCCGACCGGTATCTAGGATCTGCGTTGGGTGGAACATGGGCGATATTAAATCCATTGTTTATGTTCGCCTTGTTTACATTCGTATTCGGATTTGTATTCAAGGCAAAGCTAGCAAATGCTGATTCTACGTTAGCTTATTCGATATGGCTGATATCAGGGTACGGGCCATGGCTCGCGATTACTGAGGCATTTACCTCGGCGTCGAACTCGGTAGTAGGGAATGCGGGGCTCATAAAGAACATGGCTTTCAAGACGGAGATATTGCCAGTTTCCGCCACCTTGCTAGGGTTAGTCCCGTTGGCGGTCAGTCTTGTATTTTTATTGTTGCTACAAATTATTTCTGGAGATGGTTGGAGTTGGCGGCTACTATGGTTGCCGGTGATTTTATGTATCCAATTCATATTTTTAATTGCGTTAGGGCTCTTTTTAGCGATTATTAATACATTTATCAGAGATTTCGGGATTGTGTTGCCGAACTTATTAATGATTCTTCTCTTTTCAACTCCAATATTTTATCCAATCGAGGCTATGCCTTCTGTAATAAGAGCGCTTACTATTATTAATCCATTTCATATTATCGTACAGGCGTATAGATTTTCTCTGTTGGATGGCCAGACGTTTCCCGCCTTTTCGCTAATAATCATGACTATATTGTCAGTGCTTCTGCTTTGGGTAGGTCTATGTGTTTTCAGAAGGGTTAAAGGTTTTCTCCCATCGCTCGTATAAGACATGTCTGTTGTAGTCGTTCTTGGTACCAGTTGTGGCTGCATCATATATAAAATATACAGACATTGTGCGTAAATAAATGAAAGCATTTCTTGGTAAGGAAATTTAATGGATCAAAATGGCATATCGGATAGGAACTCCGAGTTCTGGGATGAGTTATGTGGCACCGGACTCGCAAAATTTTTGGGGATCAATGATTCATCAGTTGAGTCATTAAAGAAATTTGACGATTGGTATTTTGACTTCTATCCATATCTTTTTGACCATATACCATTTAACACGATGGCGGGTAAGGATGTGTTGGAAGTTGGGTTGGGCTACGGCACCGTTTCTCAAAAACTAGCGCAGTCGGAAGCGAATTACAAAGGACTAGATATAGCAGTCGGACCAGTCTCCATGGTAAATCATAGGCTACGCCAGACTGGGTTGCTTGGTGAGGCTATAGCCGGCAGCATATTAGAGCCGCCCTTTCCTGCTAAATCGTTCGACTATATTGTTGCTATCGGATGCCTTCATCATACAGGTGATCTTAGGGCGGCAATACAGAGATGCTGGGAGCTTCTACGCCCAGGAGGGCATCTGATATTCATGGTTTATTATGCCTATTCCTACAGGCGGTACCGCATGGCCTTACCGGTAACCTTGAAGAATTTATACAAGGAAGCAATGGGCTATCGCGGCGTCGTCGGAGGCATGTCCAATGATACAGAGCGCGCTGCGTATGATGCAAGCTCGGACGGCGTGGGGGCACCACATACCGATTGGATATCTGTTAAGTCCCTTAAAGAGTACTGTGGGAAGTTTGATAATTTTAGGGCCAAGATCGAGAATGTCGATGAGCGATTTCCGTTCAGATGGAGTGTAAGAAAAAGCGTCCTAGAGACAAGACTGCCCTCTTATATTGGGCTTGACTTATATGCAACCGCTACGAAGTGAGCCTGCGGCGTGAATATTCTAGTTTTATACAACGAGACGCAGACGTACACGAATGCGGTTTATGAGCATTTGCAGGCACTTGAGAAATATTCCACACATAGATATTTCTTCCTGCATATCTCACAGAAATCCCTCTTCAGGGTTGATCTCGCGAGATTTGATGCCGTTTGCGTGCATTTTTCGCTTAGGCTTCCTTTTGATCAGGTGCCTGATCCGGTGGCCGAGTCGTTGCAAAATTTCTCGGGACTGAAATTTCTTTTTATACAGGATGAATATGATAATACTCATCATGTTTGGTCGTGGATTCAGCGGTTGAGATTTCATATTGTATTCACGGTTGTCCCCGAGAAGTCAATTTTTCGTGTATATCCGCCGCAGAAATTTCCGGATACGAAGTTCGTATCCATTCTCACGGGATATGTCCCAATAGAGCTGAAAACTAATCAGGGATTTATTCCCCCATCCAAGCGTTCGCTCGTTGTTGGATACCGAGGGCGAAAGTTGCCATTAAGATATGGTGCTCTTGGGTTTGAGAAAGTTGGGATTGGAGCCATGGTTGCGGAGTACTGCAAAAGCCGTGGAATAGCATATGATATCTCATGGAAAGAAGAGGATAGAATTTATGGCGTTAAATGGGTCGAATTTCTTTATTCCTGCCGAGCTATGCTGGGAACTGAGAGTGGATCAAACATATTTGATTGGGATGGGAAGGTAGAGGATTTAATCGCGGATTATAAGAAAAAACATCCTAATGCGACGGAAACAGAGGTGTATAGGGAGGTGCTATCCGCGCTCGAAGTCGATGGCTTAATGAATCAAATTTCGCCGAAAATATTTGAGGCGATAGCGGCACGTACTGTCTTGGTCTTGTATGAGGGCTCGTACTCAGGGGTTTTGAAGCCAAATGAGCATTATATTTCCCTCAAGAAAGATGGTAGTAATATTGCTGAGGTTTTTCACGCGCTGAGTGATGGGCAGTATGTAGATCTGATGGTTGGCCGCGCATATCAGGATATAATCGAATCAGGCGCCTATGGTTACCCGGCTCTTGTTAAGAGATTAGACGACATATTATCTAGTGCGTGCGTCAATAACTTGACTGTTGAGTTCGGTGGCATTGATTCATATGACACGGGGGACTCCCCTGATTCTATAACGACGGGTCCCATTCGGTCCACTAATTCTCTTAAAAAACACTCTGGCCGTAGATATATCGAGTGGGACGGAGATTTAAGAGTCAATATTCCACTGGGTAGTATGTGGCAGTATCTTCCTAAGTCTATACAGTCAGCTCTTTTTCCTATGGCTAGGTACTTTAGGGATAAGATTACTAAAGAAAATTCGTAACTATAAAGCTATATCTTGCCCTATAAAAACGATTATTCCTATATTTCAATCACGTGGCTCTGTTCGAAAAAATAAATGTTCTTCTGCTTTGGGATGACGTCGGCAAGGTTGCTTCGACGGTTAGGGCTAATATTGATGCGTTGGCGCGAGAGTCTAGGTTCAAGGTATTCCCAATGTCTGTGTTTGGGGATATTCCAGGCGATCTGAACATTGATAAGTTCGATGTTGTTGTAATCCATTATTCTCTCGTGCTTTCTGTTGATGCTTATGTCAGTGCGGAGTTCAGGCGCCGTCTTAAGAATGCAACAGCGATAAAAGCTGTGTTTATTCAGGATGAATATCGTTTCGTTGATAGATCCATCGCCGCAATGCGTGATATTGGGATAGACCTGCTGTTCACCTGTGTTCCAGAGGAGGAAATTCCTAAGGTATACCCTGAATCTTCCCTTCCAGGGGTAGAGAAGGTGAATGTACTTACTGGGTACGTTGAAGATGCCCTGTTAGAACGGATATTGCCTTCCTATCAAGAACGCAGGATAGATATAGGATACCGTGCCCGGAAGGTGCCAGCTTGGCTTGGGGAATTGGGGCAAGAGAAATGGGATATTGGGCAAAGAGTGGGCGAGGATGCGGCTCGGTATGGCTTAGCTGTGGATCTGGCATATCGAGAGGAGGAACGGTTGTATGGCAAGGATTGGATCAGCTTTCTTTTGAACTGCAAGGCAACCCTCGGCGTAGAGAGTGGAGCCAGTGTTTTTGATTTTTCTGGCGACATCCAGGCTGTAGTTGAAAAAGCAGCTCTTGATCATCCTGAATGGTCGTTCCGGGATTTACAACGTAAATACTTTCTTGATTATGAAGGCATAATAAGACTAAATCAAATATCCCCAAGATGTTTCGAGGCCGCGGCTCTGAAGACATTGATGATATTGTATGAGGGTCGTTATTCAGATCGCATGACTCCTTGGCGGCATTATCTACCATTGAAAAAAGATCATAGTAATTTTGCCGAGATAGTTGCGATATTAAGAAATGAATCTAAGGTGAACGATATCGTTGATAATGCCTATCGAGAAGTCGCGTTGAATCCAGATAATTCCTTTGCTGCGCTCGTCCGTATATTTGATGAGGCTATACTTCGTCGGCTTGGCTCGGATTATGTGCCAATCACGGATGTCTACTCTACCGAGGCGTTTTCATCTATTGCGTCGCAGCATCGTGAGGCACGAATCAAGGCGAATAGATTCAGGGCTCTAATGGCATGGGGATATTTTTTCTTCTTTGGTAAGATCCTGGGCTTCGCGTCGGAATCATTTCGCGACAAAGTTCAGGTGTTATTAGGGAAGTATCTGCGGCCTATTTTTCGTAAGTTGCTTGGGCGTTAAGATTTTCCCATTTGCTCGAACCTGATAATAATTGGAAATTTAAATGTGCGGAATCAGCGGATATTTTTCAGATGGTCGACCCGTAGCTGACGGACACTTGCGTCTCGCTTCCATGGCGAATTCGATTCGCCACCGGGGCCCCGATGGGGAAGGCTATTGGCAGAATGACAAGAATAACGCGGGCCTTTGCCATGTTCGACTATCCATCATTGATCTGACAACTGGCGCACAGCCGATGCATTCGGCATCCGGCTGCACAATCACATACAACGGTGAAATTTATAACTATATCGAATTGAGGGAGATCCTGGGTAAAGAGGGGTTTCGTACCACGTCTGACACCGAGGTGATCCTGAAGGCATACGAGCGCTGGGGCGATCGCTGCGTCGACCATTTGCGCGGTATGTTTGCGTTTGCAATATGGGATCCGCGCAAGAATGCCTTGTTTGTTGCCAGGGATCGATTTGGTATAAAGCCGTTTTATTACGCGGTTGTCGATGATGTGTTCTATTTCGCATCCGAGATCAAAGCGTTGGTCCCCTTCCTGCCCGAAGTTAGAACCTGTTCCGCCGGCCTGAGGGATTATTTCGCTTTTCAGTTCTGCCTTGGTGGCAAGACACTATTCGAGGGCGTTGAGCAACTCGAGGCGGCACATTGTGGCTATGTGACACGGGATATGCGAGTGTCTACCAATCGTTATTGGGAGGTCCAATATCAATTGGACTGGAACCATACGGAAAAATACTTCGTCGAGGAATTAAGAGAAAAATTCCACGAATCTATTCGCCTCCATATGCGCAGCGACGTCGAAGTGGGTGCTTATATTAGTGGGGGAATTGATTCGAGCCTGGTGGCGGCGGTCGCGTCCGCGTACCAGGACGTGGATTCCATGCAGGGATTTGTCGGTAAGTTTTCTTTGGATCAAGCGTTTGATGAGTCCAGGTATGCGCAAGCCGTCGCGAATCAATACAACATGCGCTTGCACCATCTGGATATGACGGAAGACGATTTTGTAAATAATATCGCAAAGACGATTTATCACTTGGATGAGCCGGTAGCTGGCCCCGGCTCCTTCCCACAGTATATGGTGTCTGGCCTGGTCGGAAAGAATGTCAAAGTAGTGTTGGGTGGACAGGGTGGCGATGAAATTTTCGGTGGCTACGCACGATACCTGATCGCGTATTGGGAGCAGTGCATCAAAGGCGCGTTGGAAGGCACGATGGACGATGGAAATTTTGTCGTCACCTATCAATCCATTATTCCAAACCTGCAGACGCTTCGAGCCTATCAGCCTCTGATCAAGGAGTTCTTCTCTAAGGGTTTGTTCGATGGGCGCGATGCGAGATATTTTAGGTTGATTAACCGATCTAATACATTTGGTGATATCGTAAACCCAGATGCGCTCGGCGGCACGGAATCCTTTGAGGAATTCAAGCAGATCTACTGGGGCAGCAATGTGTCAAAGGATTCCTACTTCGACGCGATGACGCATTTCGATTTCAAGACCTTGTTGCCCGCGTTGCTGCATGTCGAGGATCGTATGGGGATGGCCCATGGTGTTGAATCCCGTGTGCCCTTCCTGGATCACCCTATGGTCGAACTAGCGGCCACCATTCCCGCCAACATCAAGTTCCAGAATGGCCAGTTGAAGCGCTTGCTGCGCACCAGTTTCAGCGACAAACTGCCGACAGAGATCTTTGACCGAAAGGACAAGATGGGATTCCCAGTGCCTTTGCAGGTCTGGCTGAGGCAAGGTGGGCGCGCACGTGATTTTGTGATGGATACGTTCTCCAGTCAGAAAGCGCGTACGCGCTCTTACCTGGCGCCGGGTTTTGATGTGGAAAAATTGATCGACGGCGGCAGTGTCTTTGGCAGAAACCTGTGGGCATTCCTCAGCCTCGAGCTATGGCAGCAACAGTTTCACGATGTATTCACCCCGTTCAAGGCCACGTGACACGGAGTGTGTTCTGTCATCTCATGATGTCACGGCAATGAGCACCCGGTCGCGTGTGTTTTCGGTGACGATATGTGTGGCATAGCGGGCTTGTGGCGTGTGGATATGCCGGCCGCCTTGGATAGCGAGGCGCGCAGGATGGCGAACACGCTGACGCATCGCGGGCCAGACGATTCAGGGGTGTGGGTGGACGAGGGCGCCGGCTTGGCATTGGCGCATCGCCGCCTCTCTGTCCTTGAACTTTCCTCCGCCGGACATCAGCCCATGCCGTCCGCTTGCGGCCGCTATGTGCTGGTGTTCAACGGCGAGATTTACAACCACCTGGATCTGAGGGCGCGGCTTGGGGCATCGGCGCCTGCGTGGCGCGGGCATTCGGACACCGAGACCCTATTGGCGTGTATCGCGGCCTGGGGCTTGCCCGAGACCTTGCGTCAAGCTGTCGGCATGTTTGCCTTGGCCCTTTGGGATCGGAGTGATCGCGTCCTTGGCCTTGCGCGCGATCGGCTGGGCGAGAAACCGCTGTACTGGGGATGGCAGGGGGATACCCTGCTGTTTGGCTCGGAACTGAAGGCGTTTCGGGCCGTTCCGGGGTTTCGTCCTGTCGTGGATCGAGGCTCGCTATCGCTGTTTTTGCGCCACGGGTATGTGCCCGCACCCTGGTCCATCTACGTGGGTGTGGCCAAGCTGCAGGCCGGGCATTTCCTCATGGTTCCCCTGGGTGGTGGCGCTGCAAATGCAAAAGCAGCCCAGCCGCAAGCGTACTGGCGCCTCAATGAGGCTGTGACTCGAGGGAGGGCACATCCTTTCTTGGGGGATGATGCGGCCGCAGTTCAGGCGCTGGAATCGCGCTTGTCGGACACGATCGGCCAGCAGATGCTGGCCGATGTTCCGGTAGGCGCATTCTTCAGTGGCGGCATTGACAGTAGCACCGTCGTATCCCTGATGCAAAAACTCAGTGCGCGGCCGGTACGCACGTTCACGATAGGTTTCGATGGTAGCGAGTACGACGAGGCGGTCCATGCGCAGGCAATTGCAAAGCACTTGGGGACCGATCACCTGTCGCTGATCGTTCGGCCGGAAGACGCGCTGGACGTCATACCCATGCTGCCGCGCGTGTATTGTGAACCGCTGAGTGCGGATTCGCAGATCCCCCTCTACCTGATCAGCAAGATCGCGCGCGAGCATGTGACCGTGGCCCTGAGCGGTGACGGCGGCGATGAGTTGTTCGGCGGCTATAACCGCTATCTGGGAGCACGACGAGTATGGCTGCGCATGCAATCCCTGCCCCGACCGTTGCGGCACACTTTCGCCGCATTCCTGCGTAGTTTGTCCCCGGCAGGATGGGATAGGTTGTTTACGACGGCCAAGCCGCTATTGCCGGAGCGCTTCAGGCTGGCCATACCGGGGACCAAGGCGCAAAAATTGGCGGCGGTGCTTGAGTTGGATACCGAGCGAGCGTACTTCCGACATTTGACGAGTCACTGGCAGGACCCGGCGCGGGTCGTATTGGGCGGGCATGAGCATCCGACGATCATGACGGATCCAACTTTGCAGCCCCAGGCCGATTGCTTCGAGCACTGGATGATGGCCATGGACGCGCAGACCTTCCTTCCGGATGAGGTGATGGCAAAGGTGGATCGTGCCGCCATGGCCACCAGTCTCGAGACTCGCGCGCCCTTGCTGGACCATCGGGTGGTGGAGCTGGCGTGGCGGATGCCCCTGCACATGAAGATCCGCGAGGGCCAGGGCAAATGGCTGTTGCGCCAGGTGCTGTATCGGCATGTGCCCCGCGAGCTGGTCGAGCGGCCCAAGAAAGGATTCGGAATTCCGATCGATGACTGGCTGCGTGGGCCGCTGAAGGCTTGGGCACAGGATCTGTTGTCCGAGGATCGCTTGCGGGCCGAAGGCTATTTCGAGGCTGAGCCGATCCTGCGCCTGTGGCACCAGCATCTGGCGGGTGGCTACAACTGGCAGTATCAGCTGTGGCCTGTCTTGATGTTCCAGGCCTGGCTGGCCGATGCCGAGGTTGCGGCATGAGGTTTCTGCTGGTCGGGGGTTTTGCTGAGTCTCTGTTGAACTTCCGCGGAGCCCTGATCGATGAATTGTTGAGGGCTGGAGTCGAGGTCCACGTCGCGGCGCCCGGGCTTGATCAAGGAGAGGTTGCGCAGGCCTTGCGCAGTCGGGGCGCGATCCCGCATGATATCCCCTTGCAGCGTACCGGCATGAACCCCGTGGCGGACATGGTGGCGATTCGTGACTTGCGGAGGCTGATGATTAGCCTGCGACCGGATGTGTTCTTGGGCTATACCGTCAAGCCGGTGATCTATGGGCTATTGGCGGCCCGGTTCGCCGGCGTCAAGCGCCGCTATGCGCTCATCACGGGTCTCGGCTACGCTTTCCAGAGCCAGCAGGCCGGGGTCAAGGCGCGTTTGGTATCCGGCGTGGTGCGCGGCCTCTATCGCCTGTCCTTGCGTGGCGCGGACCGAGTGTTCTTCCAGAATCGGGACGACGAGGAGCT
Source organism: Castellaniella sp. GW247-6E4 (assembly GCF_040276065.1). Classification (NCBI taxonomy): domain Bacteria; kingdom Pseudomonadati; phylum Pseudomonadota; class Betaproteobacteria; order Burkholderiales; family Alcaligenaceae; genus Castellaniella; species Castellaniella sp. GW247-6E4. The sequence goes on from NZ_JBELOI010000007.1 coordinate 149,516, forward strand.
GTTCGGTGCGCTGGGCTTCTTGGGCACGGAGGTGCCGTCCGAGGTCGTCAATGGTTCGGGCGTCGATACCGATCACTTTGAATGCGTGCCGGTACCTGAGGGCAGGGTGGTCTTTCTGATGATTGCACGCCTGTTGGTGGCGAAGGGCGTGCGTGAGTATGCGCGGGCTGCGAAGGTACTACGGCGCGAGCATCCCGATGCGTCCTTTCGGCTGGCTGGCTGGCTGGATGGCGGGCCGGACTCCATCGGGGCCGATGAGCTGGCGACCTGGGTCGATGGCGGCATATTGGAGTACCTGGGTCGTTTGGCCGATGTGCGGCCCGCCTTGCGCGAATGTACGGTCTACGTCCTGCCTTCGTATCGCGAAGGGACGCCGCGCACGGTTTTGGAGGCCATGGCGACTGGCCGTGCCGTAATAACCACCGATGCGCCGGGTTGCCGTGAGACGGTCGTGGATGGGGAAAATGGTTATTTAGTGCCGGTGGGGGATGACGACGAACTGGCCGCCGCGATGCGGCGGCTCATCGCAGCACCGCACGTGGTGAGGGAAATGGGTGTTCGATCCCGGTCGATCGCCGAGGAAAAATATGATGTGCGGCGAGTGAATGCCGCGATGCTGCGTGGAATGGGGATCGGGTCTTGAAGCGTGTACTGGATGTTCTGGGGGCGGGCTTCGGGTTGTTGGTCCTGTCGCCAGTGATCCTGGGTCTGGCTTGGATGATCCGGCACCGGCTCGGGAGCCCGGTGCTGTTTCGCCAGGTCCGGCCTGGTTTGAACGGACAGCCCTTCGAGATGATCAAGTTCCGGACGATGCGGGATGCGCTTGATCTGGGTGGTGAGCCACTTCCAGACGACGAGCGCATGACGCCTTTCGGGCGGTTCCTGCGCTCGACGAGCTTGGACGAATTGCCCGAGCTGTGGAATGTCTTAAAGGGCGACATGAGCCTCGTGGGGCCACGCCCTCTATTGATGGAGTATCTGCCACTTTATTCAAAAGAACAGGCGAGACGCCACGAAGTGCGACCTGGCATCACCGGCTGGGCTCAGATCAATGGCCGGAATGCGATCAGTTGGGAAGACAGGTTCGTGCTGGACGTGTGGTATGTAGACCATCGGCGGATCTGGCTGGATCTTAAGATCCTGTGGCTGACCATTTGGCGAGTGTTGCGTCGGGACGGTATCAGTGCGGCCGGGGAGGCGACAATGCCGAAGTTTCAAGGGACATCTCAGAAAAAATGACAATGGGCTTAGATTTGTCGATGGTGTGGATGAGAGTTCTGCGGTAGGCAGTTCAGCGAAATTTCGTGTGACGATATAGAGCCAGAATTTTCATGCGTCTTCGGAAACTAGTTCCGCTCCGCTTTGTGGCCTTGGCGGTATCTTTCGCCTTATTGGCGGGGATTTTTCTCTTCGTACGACCGGAGAACCTTTTAGGGGCTCTTCATCAATTTCCCTATAGGGTTTTGGTCGGTGCCCTGGTGCTGATCATCATCAATCAGCTAACGGTGGTTCATCGCTACTCGCGGATCCTCGACCATTTCGGTCATCGGGTTCCTTGGTGGTCGATCCTCCGGGCCAGCATGATGGGGAATATGGCCGCATTGATTGTGATTCCCTTGATGGGGCATATGCTTGGTCGGCAGGCGATTCTGCGCGATGCGGGAGTGAGTCCCGTTGAAAACGCAATGATTGTGGCGTACGAACGCGTCCTAGTTGCATTGGTCAGCGCGACAATGGCCGTACTGGGCGGTGTGCATCTGCTCGGCAGCGGAGTTTTCAAGCAGATGGAGAACATACCGTTCGCTGAGATTCTGCTGGTCCTTTGCATCGCCGGAGTGCTTGTGAAACGGCTTGGATTGCGGGGCTTCGAGCGCCTGCACATCTCCACGGCGTTGGCTTGGCGAAACGTGCTGCATGTCCTGGAGCTGGTGGTTGTGACTGCGGTCAGCCTTGGGGCGATGCTGTCGTGCTTTTCGGTGTTATTCCATGTCGTCGCACCAGAGGCAGGCTGGCTGGACCTGTTTGCAATGGCGGCAATCGTATCCTTTGGAGCAAGCATTCCCTTGAGCTTCGGTGGCTGGGGTTTGCGCGAAATTTTCGCCATCTATGTTCTTGGCCTGTTCGGCGTGAGCTCCAGCGCGGCCCTGTCCGCGTCGATTTTTTGCGGTGCCCTGTCCATTGCCGGCGTTCTGTTATTGGCTGGTGTGGCAACTATGGGCGGCAGGCGTGGAGGCCGTGTCACGCCACCTGCTGACCGCGTGCCGGTTGAGGTGGGCGAGACGGTCGTACATATGGAACATGCCTCTGCATGGCCGATGTACATGGCCGTTACCGTCTTGATTTTCTTCCAGATACATGTGTCAGTTGCGGATACCACGGTCAATCTGAATCTGGCAGATCCTTTCGCGGTGCTTGCGCTCTCGGCGGTCGCTCTGGAGGCCTTATCCCGCAGGCGCTGGCCGCAGTGGAGCGTCCCGGGGCTGAATGCAGGGCTGTTGACGATGTGGGGAGTGTTTGTGCTGGGCCTCGGCCTGGCATGGTGGCTCCGTGGTGGAGTGTCCGGCTGGGCTGTGAGTAAGGTGATTGGCTGGGCGGCGCTTCTCGGGTATATGGCCGCCGGATATATGGCTGTTCGCTATTACGGCCGCCTGGGATTCAGGCGTCTAGTGGAAACCATGGTCATCGTCTTGTGCGTGGTGGTGGTATGCGCGCAGGCCCTGGTGCCTCTTCATGGTTTTGGCCTGCCAGGGTTTCTGCACGGCGTGGAAACATCCGGATTTGAGGCCTACTCCGGCAACCGCAATGCATTGGCTTTCCAACTCATGGTCGTGATGTCACTTTACCTTCCTCTCTTGGGAAGAATGCAGCGATTGGTCGGCGGGCCATGGGCGTCGGCAGGTAAGTTGAGTACCGTTGCGTTTGGCATCCTGATCGGAGGTCTGTTGTTGACGGCATCTAGATCGGCCTTCATTACGTTTGCACTGATGATCGGGGTCGTTCTGGTGATGCGAATCGCGCATCGTAGGTTGGTCGTGGCAAGTCTGGTGGTAGGGGTTCTGATCTGGTTGGTGTCAGGCTACTTACCATTCCTGTATAAAGTGGTTGGAGACTGGGTACTGGGCCTGTTCTGGGTTGTGGCGGATTGGGTTGCTGGTATGTACCGTGCTGTGATGGTGTGGGATAGTGGTGTCAATCTGGGGGCTTCGCCAACTGCGGCGCTATCTGGGGCGAATCCAGCTCAGCCCTGGATAATGCTCGATGGTGTTGGCCGTTTCTCTACCGGGGATAGCGATCAGGGTAGGGTGAAATTGATGATCGCGTCGGTGGATGCTTGGCTTCGTCATCCGATCATCGGCGGCGGGCTTGGTTCGTTCCTGGCGGATAGCGAGAGTATTCTGGGCTTCACAACCATCATTCACAACACCTTATTATGGTTGATGGCGGAAATGGGCATCGTCGGCGCCATGCCTTTTGTCGTGGTGTTCGTGCTGATCGTTCGGTCGGCCTGGATTCGCAGGGCGCATTCCATCAGGGCGCAAGGTATTCTGTTGCTGATGCTGGTCTTTGCCGTCATGAGCCTGTTTCACGAAGTCCTGTACCAGCGTATATTTTGGCTCGGGTTGGGCGCACTGGCTGCCGTTGGAGAGCGCTCCGACGCGAATGATGGTGGGCGAAACCCACAGTAATGTGGGGAATTAGGGGGGATGAATGAAACGACTGGCAATCCTAGGCGCCAGCGGCCATGGCAAGGTGGTCGCCGAGGTGGCCTTGAGCGCGGGCTGGGCCAGCGTGGATTTCTATGATGACGCGTGGCCGGGCAAGCGGCGTAGCGGCAAATGGGTGATTTCGGGTGACACCTCGGCGTTCCTGAAGGACCCGGGGCGTTTCGACGGCGCGGCGGTGGCCATCGGCAACAACGCGATCCGGATGAAAGTCATCTGGCAGTTGCAGGCGGCCGGGATCGAGCTGGCGACCCTCGTGCATCCTTCCGCCATGATCAGCGACTCTGCGCGCCTGGGCGCCGGGGCCGTGGCCATGGCTGGCGCGGTGGTCAATGCCGACGCCGTTGTCGGCGCCGGTGTGATCTTGAATACCCTTTGCAGCGTGGATCATGACTGCGTGCTGGGCGATGGCGTGCATATCAGTCCCGGCGCGCACCTGGCCGGTGACGTCCGGGTGGGCGAGCAGTCCTGGGTGGGGATCGGGGTGTCGATCCGCCAGGGGGTGACAGTGGGCCGCCTAGTGACGATCGGGGCGGGCGCTGCCGTGGTGTGCGATATCGCGGATAATCTGACGGTGGCGGGCGTGCCCGCCAAGGAATTGATCCGTTGATGACCCCTCCCCCACCAGACATTAGAAGACAACCGTGCTGAATACCCCGTTTCCACCCTGGCCGTCCTTTACCCCCGAGGAGGCCGACGCTGTTCGCGACGTCGTTTTGTCGAACCGTGTGAACTACTGGACCGGCCAAGAGTGCCGCGAGTTCGAACGCGAGTTTGCCGCCTGGTCGGGCACCCGTCATGCGATTGCCCTGGCCAACGGCACGGTGGCCCTGGACCTGGCGCTGGCGGGCCTGGGCATTGGGCCCGGCGACGAGGTGGTTGTCACGCCGCGCACGTTCCTCGCCTCGGTGTCCTGTGTGGTGAACGCCGGCGCTCGGCCGGTGTTCGCCGATGTCGACTCGGATTCCCAGAACCTGACCGCCGGGGCCATCCGCGCGGTGCTGACGCCGCGCACGCGGGCGGTGATCTGTGTGCACTTGGCGGGCTGGCCCTGCGATATGGATCCCATCATGGAGCTGGCCCGCGAACACGGCTTGCTGGTGATCGAGGACTGTGCCCAGGCCCATGGCGCGCGCTACAAGGGGCGCCCCGTGGGGTCGATCGGTCATGTGGGCGCCTGGTCGTTTTGCCAGGACAAGGTCATGACCACCGGCGGCGAGGGCGGCATGGTCACGACCGACGACGCGGATTTGTGGAAGCGGATGTGGGCCTACAAGGATCATGGAAAATCCTGGGACGCGGTCTATGAGCGACAGCATCCGCCGGGCTATCGCTGGCTGCATGAGTCATTCGGCACCAATTGGCGGATGATCGAGGTGCAGGCGGCCATTGGGCGCATCCAATTGCGCCGCATGGATGTTTGGCACGAGGCGCGCCTGCGCCACGCACGGCGGATTTGGGAGGCCGCGCGCGCCCTGCCAGGCCTGCGCGTGCCCGAGGTGCCCGAGGGCATCGATCATGCGGCCTATAAATGCTATGTCTTTCTGCGGCCCGAGGCGCTGGCGCCTGACTGGTCGCGTGAACGCATTTTGCGCGAAATCTCGGACCAGGGCGTCCCGGCGTATTCGGGGTCCTGTTCCGAGGTTTATCTGGAAAAGGCTTTCGATGGCACGGATTTCCGGCCCGCGCAGCGCCTGCCGATCGCGCGCGAACTGGGCGACACCAGCTTGATGTTCCTGGTGCATCCGACCCTGGCCGACGAGCATATCGATCGGACTTGCGAGGTGCTGGGCGCCGTCATGCGGCGGGCCTGCGGCGTGACGGCCTGAAGGGGGCGGGATGAATATCCGCTTGCTCCTGGTCTTTGCCTTCGATCTGCTGATGGTGGTGGTCGCCTGGGTGGTCAGTTTCCTGCTGCGCTTCAACCTGGAATGGCCCGGTGCCTTTCGGGAGGAGATCGTCTACGGGGTGCTGATCCTGCTGCCGGTGCAATTGCTGGCGTGCCGCTGGGCGGGCCTGTATCGGGGCATGTGGGGTTTTGCCAGCCTGCCCGATCTGCGCCGCCTGCTCAAGGCCGTGCTGGTGTCGCTGGTGGCGGTGCTGCTGCTGACCATGTACTCCAAGCCCTACTTGCTGATCCCGCGGTCCATGGCGGTGCTGTATCCGCTGCTCTTGCTGGTGCTGATGGGCGGCGCGCGGATCGCCGGGCGGATGTGGAAAGAGCGGTTGCTGGTCCATGGCGTGCGCAAGGCCGGCCGGCCGGTGATTATCGTCGGCGCCGGCACGGCGGGCGCCATGCTGCTGCGCGAACTCGCCCGCAGCGCCGATTGGTCGGTGGTTGCCATGGTGGACGATGATCGCCACAAGCGAGGGCTCGAGATCTCGGGCTGCCGGGTCGAAGGCAGCACCGAGGACCTGCCCGCGGTGCTGCGGCGCCACGAGGCACGCCATGTGATTCTCGCCATGCCCTCGGCACCCGCCGAGGTCTTGCAGCGGGTGACGCGCCTGGCCACCGACGCCGGGGCGGCGCTGTTCACGATTCCGGGTCTGGCCGAGCTCATGAGCGGCCGGGTCGCCATCAATATGATGCGCCCCGTCAAGATCGAGGATTTGCTGGGCCGCGAATCCGTGCGCATCGATAGCCATAATGTCCAGGCCATGCTGGCCGGCAAGCGCATTCTCGTCACCGGCGCGGGCGGCTCGATCGGCAGCGAGCTGTGCCGCCAGTTGTCGCGCTTCGACCCGGCCTGCGTCGTGCTGCTCGAGGCCAGTGAATTCGCGCTCTATATGGTCGAGCAGTGGTTTGGCGAGCATCGCCCCGAGGTGTCCATCGTGCGCCTGGCGGGCGATGTCAAGGATACGGCGCGCATGGCGCAGGTGTTCGCCGAGCACCGGCCCGAGGTGATCTTTCATGCGGCGGCCTACAAGCACGTGCCCCTGATGGAGGTTGGCAACGCCTGGCAGGCGGTCCGCAACAACGTCCTGGGCACTCTGGTGGTGGCGCGCGCCGCGCGCGATGCGGGTGCGGAACGCTTTGTCCTGATCTCGACCGACAAGGCGGTCAATCCGACCAATGTCATGGGTGCCACCAAGCGCATGGCGGAAATGGTCTGCGAGATCATGCAGAACGGAGGCGGCGGCACGCGTTTCCACATCGTGCGCTTTGGCAATGTGCTGGGCAGCACGGGCAGTGTCATTCCCAAGTTCCAGTCCCAGATCGCCCATGGCGGCCCGGTCACCGTCACCCACCCCGAGATCAATCGCTATTTCATGTCCATTCCCGAGGCGGCTCAGCTCGTGCTGCAGGCCGCGGCGATGGGGCGCGGCGGCGAGATCTTCGTCCTGGACATGGGCGAGCCGGTCCGGATCGTGGACCTGGCTCGCAATATGATCCGCCTGTCGGGTTTCACCGAGGACGAGATCCGCATCGAGTTCACCGGCTTGCGGCCGGGGGAAAAGCTATACGAGGAATTGCTCGCGGATGCCGAGGAAACCTTGCCGACACTACATGAAAAGCTGCGCATCGCGCGGCCCCGCCGCGTGCCCGACGGCCTGTATGAGGAGGTGCGGGCTTGGGTCGGGTCCGAGGTGCCGCTGGACGACGAGGCGGTCCGCGTGGGGCTGAAGCGCTGGGTGCCGGAGTACGAGCCTAGCCAATATAGCTGATTCCGGTGCCGCCGGCGGATCTCCTTGTCTTCGTACTTCTCGCAGTGGCCAAACAGCCCACTTGAACGTCCATGGGGCGGCGTCCTCGGCCATGATGGGCACTCCCCATTCATGCGAGGGTGCCCCCATGGGCCTCGATACCGCCGGCAGGGCCGACGATCACGACAGCCCCTGGAAAGAGGCGCTCGAGGTCTTCCTGCCCCAGTGCCTGGCCCTGTTCGCCCCGACGCTGCATGCCAGCATCGACTGGTCACATCCGCCGCAGTTTTTGGATAAAGAACTGCAGGCTATCGCCGGGCCTCGACGACGGATCCTGCCTGAATCGTCCGGCGGGCCGGAAGCAGCATCAGGCCATAGCCGCGCCCACCCACCGAACGACGGCGCGAGCCAAACCTCCGGCCGCCTCTACACCGACAAGCTCATCCTCGTGCGCTGCCTCGATGGCCGGTTCGCCAGGCTGCTGATCCACGTCGAGGTCCAGGGCGGCGCCACCGGCCCCAAGGCCAGGCGCCTCTTTGCCCGGCGCATGTATCAGTATCGCTACCGCCTCGAGGACCGCTACGGCGGATCCGGCAATCACGCCCTCTACAGCCTGGGCATCCTCACCACCAGCCGCGGCGGCGATTCACACCTGGTTCACCACGACGAGTTCCTCGGCCAGGGGGTGCGGTTCACCTTTCCGGTGGTGCACATGGCACAATGGCTGGACCGCTGGGACGCCCTCGAGGCCCTGGCACCCTCCAATCCGTTTGCCGTGGTCGTCATGGCGCAGTTGACCGCCCTGCGGTTTCGCCGCAAGGCGGCAAGGCTCGACCCCAAGGTCGACCTCATGCGCCGCCTGGCCGGCTACGGATACGCCCGCGGCGACATCGACGCCCTGGCCCGGCTGGTCGACTGGATGATCGCGCTGCCCGAGGCGCTGGAACCAGACTACATGCGGGCATTGGAAGCCCTGGAACAGGAGCATGCAATGACATACATCACCACACCCGAGCGGGTCTATCTCAGACGCGAGCGCGTTGAGGGGCAGGCCGAGCTGCTGCTGCGGCAATTGGGCCACAAGTTCGGCGCCATCCCCGGTACTGCGACCGAACGCGTCCGCGCGGCGACCGCCGAGCAGCTCGAGACCTGGTCGCTGAATATCCTCGACGCCACGACTCTGGGCGAGGTGTTCGGCGACTGAGCTCATATCCGCTTGCCAGGATTGAGGGCGGTGGCCGTTTCCCGTGCGGAGGGCTGCCCACCCGCGAGTCGCTCCTGAGCTTGAGCACAATACGCGAGGTTGCGCAGTGGGTCGATGGCAACCAGTTGCGTGGCCTGCTGCGCCACCCAGGAGCAGTAAGAGCGCGGATTTACAAGGTGCTCGTGATCACCGTTCCAAAATCGAGCAACGGCAGGCGGATGCCGGGGAATCGCGCGCGCAGGCCTTGGGCGAGCATCAGCTCAGTGTTGAATCATGCAATAGCCACCAGCAAATTATGCGCGATTGGGTCCAGGGCAGCATCGATGCCGTCGACAAGCGCCTGGCGCGCAGCCGCTGGCTGGACCAGTGTCGGCTGCATTACTGGGGTGATATCGATACCCATGGGTTTGGCATTCTTGATCGGCTACGCGGCCATTTTAGGCATGTCGAATCCTTTCTGATGGACCGCGCGACCCTGGATGCACATGAATCGGCGTGGGGCATCGAGGACACACCTTTGAGCACAGAGTTGAGGCGCTTGGATGAGGCCGAGCGGACACTGTATGACGACTTGCGATCCCAGCGGATCTGGTGTGGTTTACAACTGAGGCTGGAGCAAGAGCACATCGATTTTGACAGGGTAAAGAAGGCATTGGATACGCTGTCGGCCCATTAGTCCGGCCGTGGCCCGGCAATTGACCGGCTTCGGGTGTGACGAGCCATATATCCCGCCGGCATCAAACACCATAGTCTCGCCTGGATAATATCCAGCGCCGAGGCGCTCTTGTGTTTGGCTATTACATTTTCATGACTGAATTTGGCCATGATTCTGTCGCATACGTGCCAGCAAAATAAATTGCGCTTCTATACGCTGATCTCGTATCGAATCAGATCAGCAAATCTCAGCAGCGTCAGCAGCTGCTCATCTCTAGCCCGTCGTTTACTGTCCGCGAGATTCGTCAGGTTTGCCTGACGAGTGCGGACGCGTGCCCCGCAGTTTTGAAGCTATTAGTACGTGACACATCTATGCAAGGAGGCATATCGTGAGCACAGAAGTAGCAGATACCCTAGCGACGTTTGCGGCAAACCTCAAATATGAGGACATTCCCGAGGAGGTGGTCGACTACACAAAATTTCTAGCGCTCAAGACCATCAGCGGTATGGTCGCCGGCTCGATCCACCCGTCGGGGGTCAGGGCTGCAAGCGTCATCAAGCGTAAAAACCTTCCACAAGAAATTACGTTGATCCACAGTGGATTCAAGACGTCTCTATGGGAGGCGATTTTCCTGAACGCGTTTTATGCGCATGTTCAGGAACTGGAGGATGACCGCATCGGCGGCGGCGTGTCCTGGGACATCACCGTGGTCGCCATCATCCTTGCCTTGGCCGAGCGGTACAAGCTTTCAGGGCGGGACACCCTCCTCGCCATGGTCGTCGGGCTGGAGCTGCATACCCGGACTTGTCTGTTTTCCGCGGAACACATAGGGCTTACCGTTGTGCCAGGGGCGGTCGGGCCGGCGGCCGGTGCAGCCAAGGCGATCGGTCTGGATGCGCATCAAACAGCCATGGCGATGGGCCTTGCGCTATCCAGCGCCAATCTTTCATTCGTCAACTTTGGCACCGACACGCATTTCTTTGAATCCTCGATTCATTCCGTTCAGGCGGTTGCGGCGGCCGAGATGGCGAGCGTGGGCCTGACCAGCAATCCCGATATCGCCAGATACCTGGACGGTTTGTTGGGCAAGGGCAAGATAAATCCGGAGGACTACACCCGGGACCTCGGGGAGCGCTGGCTCCTGACGGAGATCATGATCAAGAAGTACCCCTGCTGCTTCATGATTCATCGGCAGGTGGATTCGCTGTTTGAAATCATGCGCTCCAACAACCTGTCGCAAGACGATGTCAAGCGAATCCACGTTCACGCGACCCCTGGGGACAAGCTGTGCAACCGGCCGGATCCTAAGACTGAGGGCGAGATGCAGTTCAGTTTCCAGCATACCTTGGGCGCGGCTCTGGTGCGGGGCGTGCTTTCGCTGGACGAATTCAAGGCATCGGCAGCGGCCGATCCGGAGCTGCTGGCGGCGCGCGCAAAGGTGGAGGTGACGATGGATCCGGACGGGTCGCAATTTGTCATGGTGGATCCCTCCCGCATTACCGTCACCACGTGGTCGGGTATGGAGTTCAGTGATGAGCGCTTGCATCCGGTGGGGTCGAAGCAAGATCCGCTGACGCTCGAGGGCATGAGAAAGGTCTACCGGCAGTACGTCGGCGATCTGTATTCCCCGCAGGATGCCGAGCGTGTCGCGGAGCTTGTCCTGGGTTTGGATCGCCTGGACGACATTTCGTCCCTCATGGAAATCCTGGCACAGAGTGACACTGAGCTTGTCAGCGGTTGAGCGTGCATCTCAGGAATACCGGCATCTTGTGCAAGCCGGCTCATCAATTGAGGTTGTCATGAAGCGTCTACAAGACAAAGTGGCTGTCATCACGGGGGCCGGCAACGGGATCGGTGCCGAGGCGGCCTCCTTGTTTGCCGGCGAAGGCGCAATGGTCGTCGTGGCGGATATTGCGGGCGACGCCGCCCGAGGCGTTTGCGAGCGCATCAGGGCCCGCGGCGACAGGGCGCTGGCCGTGACGGTGGACGTCACGGAGGCGGAAAGTGTCAAGACCCTGATGGACGCGACTGTGGAGGCGTTCGGGACCATCGATGTCCTGTACAACAATGCGGGCGGCTCCAGGCCGGGGGATGGCACAGTCGTGGAGGTGGAAATGGATGTGTTCTGGCGGACGATAAAAGTCGATCTCCTGGGAACCTTTCTGGGCTGCAAGTTTGCGATTCCATGGATGCGGAAGGCCGGTGGCGGCGCGATTGTCAACATGGTCTCCAGCGTTGCGTTGATGGGGACGCCGGGGGTCGATTGCTATACCGCCGCCAAGGGAGGGGTGGCGGCGCTCACCCGATCCATGGCCGTGACTTATGCGGCGGATGGAATCCGGGTCAATGCCATTGCACCGACGACGACTTTAACGCAAAGAATTATAGAAAAGCTCAAGAGCAATCCCACGGCGCAGCGGCTCAGCGCAAAAAACCTGCTGGGGGAACCGCTGCCGGTGGATATTGCGCACGCGGCGCTTTTTCTTGCGTCGGCGGATGCCAGGATGACGACCGGCTCTATTTTCCCGGTCGATAGCGGGACGTTGATTTATTAGCCGAGGAGTTTTGCCGCGCACTACGATGCGTTCGTTCTGATAGGTGGCCTGCCGTGGAGGACGAATCGCATGGGGTGGTCGGGAGGCGTGTTATTGCACTGTCGGGAGGATGTTCCTTGAGGCGGCGGGAGTGAGTCTTTGCCTGTGTGAAAGACAAAGAATGGACAGCAGGGTGGTACGCGCGGTAGATCTCGAATAATGGGCTTGAGCCCGCAGGAGACACGATATGATGCAGCGTAGACAGATTCTGGCCATGGTGGTGGGAAGTGCGATTGCCGGACTCGCAGCCGGCGCGGGGGCGCAGGACGTCATAAAGATCGGTGCGATTGCGCCGTTGACTGGTAATTTTGCGCCGGTGGGACAGAGCCAGCTCAATGGCCTAGAGTTGCGTACCGAGGAAATCAATAAAGAGAACGGCAAATACAAGATAAAACTGATCGTGCATGATGACGCCAGCAAGTGCAATGAATCGGTGAATGCCACGATCGAGGTGCTGACCAAGGATAAGGTCACCGCGGTATTTGGCGCAACGAACAGCCCGTGCGCACTGGCGATGATCCCCTCCACGAGCAGGTATAAGGTGCCTCAGTTCACCTATGGCGTGGGTACGGCGCTGACCGAACAGGGGTCGAAGTGGATTTTCCGCATTGCGGTGGGTGCGCCGGGGCAATCCAGGGCACTGGCGAACTATGCCGTCCATGACCTGAAGCAGGACAAGATAGCGGTCCTGTACTCGGATGACGAGTATGGCGCTTCGATGGCGAACGGTTTCAAAAAGGCTTTGCAGGACCTCAAGCTGGAGCCGGCTGCGTTTGAGAGCTTCCCGATCAGCGATCAGGACTTTACCGGCCAACTCACCAAGGTCAAGGAGTCCGGTGCGACAGCTTTGTTTGCGACGGGTGTCTATACGGCGGTCGCCTTGATTGCGAAGCAGGCCAAGCAGATGGGCATGAATCTGCAGTTGCTGGGGGATACGGGCACGGCGACGCCCAAGTTCGCGGAGCTGGGCGGCAAGGATGTCGAAGGAACGATTCTCGTCGTTCCTTTTGATCCGGACTCGACGGCGCCAAAGGTGCGCAGCTTCGTTCAAAAATACAATGCGAAGTTCGGCAGGAATCCCGGAGGGTGGGAGGCCGAGGTGTACGACGCCCTTTCCATGATCTACGAAGCGGTCAATAAGTCCGGCGAGAACACACCAGAGGCGGTACGCAAGTACGTCTCGGGCCTGACGCCCGAACATCCTTACGTCGGTGTGCTGGGCGAGTGGAAGTTCGACCAGAAGGGAAATGCGGACTTTCCCTTGTACATGGTCAAGATCGAGGGCGGAAAGCAGGTCGTGGTATCGAAGTGATGCCTGAGGTTGCACCCACCATGTGCAGCCCCGGCGTTCCTGGTTAGAGGATGCGGGGCTGCCATTCTCGGCGAGTACGGGATATGGAAGCACAGACGGTTGTACAGTTGTTCATATCGGGCGTCACGATAGGATGTATTTACAGCCTGGTTGCGCTGGGCTTTGCCATCACGCTGCGCGCAACCGAGCTGTTCAATTTCGCTCATGGCGAGATGGTCATGCTGGGGGCGCTGCTCGGCTACACGCTCGTCACGACCCTGGGCGTGCAGTTCTTGTATGCGTTCTTGAGCGCGACCCTGGTGCTGGCGCTCACCGGGATTCTGATTGAGCGAACCATCCTGCGGCCCATGCTGCGCCGCAAGTCCCCATTGTTGAATCTGCTGATTGCGACGCTGGGCATTTCCGTCATGCTGCAGGCCACCGCGATCATCCTGTGGGGCAGGGAGCCGTTGAAGTATGCGCTGGATCTCGGCGACCCCGTTTCCTTGTTCGGCGTGCGTGTCGAGCCGATCAATCTCTGGATCATTTTCCTGAGTTTTCTGCTGATGGTGGCGTTGCAATGGTTCCTGCGCAGGACGAGGATGGGCATCGCATGGCGCGCCGCCTCCCTCGACCCGAACACGGCGCAGTTGTACGGGATGAATCGCAATGTGAATGTGGCGCTGACCTTTGGGATAAGCGCTGGCCTCGGGGGCGCGGCGGGCGTCCTGATCGCCCCTTTGTATTACGCATCATTTGGCCTCGGCCAGGCCGTGCTGATCAAGTCCTTTGCGGCGGCTGCGATCGGAGGGTTCGGCATCATCGGCACGGTTGCGGGCGGCCTGATCATCGGGCTGCTGGAAACGTTCGGTGCCGGCCTCATATCCTCAGAGTACAAGAACGTAATCCTTTATGGGCTGTTGCTCGTCATCCTGATGATTTTCTTTGCGCCCAAGGGACTGCAAGGGCGGGGCATCAGCGAGAGCCCGAGGATTCTGACTCGACTGGAACTGAGGCTGTTTACGCAGGTCGTCTCAGGGTGGGTGCGGCCCGCCGCCCTGGTGGCGATTGCCGCGCTCTGGGTGCTGAGTGTCGTTGGGCTTGATGTGTATGCGCTGCGCATCATGAATATTGCGTGCCTGTTTGCCATCGCGGCTCTGGGGCTGCAGGTAATCGTGGGCTATACGGGCATTTTCTCGTTCGGGCAGGGAGCTTTGTTCGGCGTTGGCGCGTACGCCTACGCCATCGTCAGCAACGCTTGGGGCACGCCCTTTGTCCTTACCGTGGCGCTAGCCGTCCTGGTCACGCTTTTGGTTGCGGTTCTGATCCTGCCGATATTCCGTTTGCGAGGACACTATGTAGCCGTGGGTACGTTGGTGATCGGCGAGATCATTGTGATCCTGATCAGCAACTGGAAGCAGTTGACAAACGGGGCCTATGGGATTTTCGGCATACAGCCGCCGAGCTTTGGCGGCTTCGTCCTCGATACCGATCAGAGTTTTTATGTCCTGGTGTCCATCGCGCTTTTCCTGACGTGGTTCTCTCTCGCGCGCATCATGAAATCGCGCTGGGGGCGGGCCATGCGGGCGGTGCGCGAGAACGAGCTCGCAGCCACCTCGTACGGGATTAGTCCGGCGAAGGTCAAAACGATTGCATTCTTGATCGGTGCGGCCTGCGCCGGGTTGGCGGGTGCCCTGTATGCCAGCTACGTCAGCTACATCAATCCTCACTATTTCGGCTTTGAGGCATCCGTGCAATTGGTGGTGATGGTGGTGATCGGCGGCCTGGGATCTCTCGGTGGAGCCATCATCGGCGCCGCGTTCGTGGGGTTGCTGCCGGAATTCCTGCGTTTTCTGGCGGAATACCGGCTGGTCATTTATGGCGGCCTGATCATCGGGTTCATGGTGGCGCTGCCGGGTGGGCTTGCCGACGTTTGGCGTGGCGCCGTGAGGAGGATCATTCACCGGCGGCTCTCCGTGGACGGGGCTCGGGCCGGGGAGGATCGGTGAGCATGGACATGTTGCTGGACGTGAGGGGCTTGACCAAGCGCTTTGGCGGACTGGTTGCGGTCAATGATGTGACGTTTGCGGTGGCGGGCGGCAGCATCCATGGTTTGATCGGCCCGAATGGGTCCGGAAAATCCACGATCTTCAACCTGATCACGGGTGTGATCGGTCCCGATAGCGGGCACGTCCGTCTGAATGGCGTGGACATGACCGGCGTGAGATGTGTGCGGAGGGTAGAGCACGGAATTGCGAGAACTTTCCAGAACATCGAGCTGTTCAACAATATGTCGGTGCTCGAGAACTGCATCATCGGCGGGTATCCCCTGGAGCGGTCCGGAATCCTGGCGTCGCTGATCAGAGGGCGGCGACTGAGGAACGAGGAGGCGCGGATTGAGGAAAAGGCGCGTGCCGCCCTTGCCACGGTCGGGCTGCGGGATATTGCGGATGAGCGCGCCCAGAATATTTCGTATGGCCATCAGCGGCTGCTCGAGATTGCGCGGGGGCTGATCAGCGATCCAAAGATTTTATTGCTGGACGAGCCGGCCGCCGGCATGAACCATGGGGAAACCCGTGAGCTGGTTCGGTACATCAAAGAAATCGGCGAGCGGGGCATCACCGTGTTGATCGTCGAACACAATATGAAGATGGTGATGAGTCTTTGCGAGCGTATTACGGTCTTGAATCATGGCTGTGTGATTGCGGATGGCACGCCCGCAGAGGTCCGCGAGAATGAGCATGTGATCGAGGCTTACCTGGGCAAGCGTGTCGGCCGAGCAGGGCGGGGTGCCCGGCCCGGCCCACAGGCCGCGACGAGCTGAATAGGAGATCACCATGCTCCGTGTACAGAATCTCAAGGTCGAATATGGGTCGATCGCCGCGCTGAGGGGAGTCTCATTCGATATCCCCGATGGAGCCATCGTGGCGCTCATTGGCGCGAATGGCGCCGGAAAAACCACGACCTTGAATACCATTTGCGGGCTGATATCGCCCAGGGAAGGAAGTATTGAGTGGGACCATGAGGACATCGCCGGCTTGCCACCGCATAAAGTCATCCGCAGGGGCATCGTACAAGTGCCTGAGGGGCGCAAGGTATTCCAGAACCTGACGGTTTACGAATGCCTGTTGATGGGAACCCTGGTGCGCACTGACAAGAAAGCCATAAAGCGGGACATCGAGCGGATGTACGAGATTTTTCCGCGACTGGCGGAGCGCAGGCATCAGTTGACCCAAACCTTGAGCGGCGGCGAACAGCAGATGGTCGCGTTCGCGCGTGCGCTGTTGGCCCAGCCCAGGCTCCTGTTGCTGGATGAGCCGTCGATGGGCTTGGCGCCGCAGATCGTGGAGGATGTCATGGAGCAGATCATGGGGGTGAATGAAAAGGGGGTCACGGTGCTGCTCGTGGAGCAGAACGCCGAGATGGCGCTCCAGATCAGCGATTGCGGGTATGTGCTGGAAACTGGCGAGATTGCGCTGCGCGGCACCGGCGAGGAATTGCTCGCGGACGAGCGGGTAAGGGAAGCCTACCTGGGCGTTTAATGGAGCCCGGGCGGAACGCCCCGCAACCATGCCGCTGTGGCCGGGATTGGCCGGGCTTATGCGGGCTGCGACATCGGTGCCACCCGCGCCCGCCACGATTCTGTATCATCGAAAGGCCAAGTCGGCGCATGCACGGAGACGGGAGTGGAATTTCAGAACGATGGCATGGAGCCGGAAGCCCCGGTCGGCACGAATGGCATGATCGTTCTGCTGGAAAAGATCCTCGACGTCATCCCCAACTGCCTGATCGCCATCAACAAGAGTGGGCGGGTCACCTACATCAACAATCAGTACTGTGCCCTGCTCGGCATGGAAAAGAGCGCGATCCTCGGGGCGCCGGTGACCTCGGTGATTTCGCCTGATACCCCCTTGCCACATGTCGCGCGCGGAGCGCCGCCGACTCACAATCAGACGTTGATGGTGCGCGGCCATCGTCTGCTGGTCAATCAGGTGCCCATCCGGTATGGCGATGAGGTCGTCGGGGCGGTCGGCATCGCGCTCTTTACCGAGGCCGAACAGATCATCGCCCTGGCGAGGCGCCTGTTCTCGATCGACATCAGCGGCAGCGCTCCGCAGCCCTACCACTGGATGGCGCGATACACCGGGGGCGACATCGTCGGGGCGAGCAAGCCGATCATTGCCTTGCGCGACAAGATCTTTCGCGCGGCCCAGACGATGGCGACCGTCTTGATCGTGGGGGAATCCGGGACGGGCAAGGAGCTGGTCGCCCATTCCATCCATGCGGCCTCCAGCCGCGCGGCACGGCCGTTCGTCCACATCAATTGCTCCGCGATTCCGCAGTCCCTCCTCGAGACCGAGCTGTTCGGATACGAGGGCGGGGCATTCACCGGCGCGCGCCCCAAGGGCCAGCCGGGCAAGTTCGAACTCGCCAACAGCGGGACCATATTCCTGGACGAGATCGGCGACATGCCGATGGAGATGCAGTCCGCGCTGCTGCGCGTGCTGCAAGAGCGCGAGATCGTGAGGATCGGCGGCTCGCGGCCAATACCCATTGATGTCCGCGTGATTTGCGCAACCCACCGGGATCTGCATCGCCGTGTGACCGAGGAACGCTTTCGCCTCGACCTGCTGTACCGGCTGAATATTTTTCAGATCGCCGTACCGGCGCTCAGGGAGCACCTCGAGGACATCCCCGCCTTGGTGGCGCACATCTTGCTGGGGCTGCGCAGAAAGAACAATTCGATGGAGGTCGGCGTGGCGCCCGAGGTGATCGAGCACCTGAAGTCGCATGACTGGCCCGGCAATATTCGTGAATTGCAGAATACGCTCGAGCACGCCGTCACGATGCTGGATGGGGACCGCCTGTTGTGCCGGCATCTGCCGCCGCTGCGGCAGAGTCCGATCTCGATGGCACCCAAGAGCGGGACGCTGCACGAGGCCGTGTCCTCGACTGAACGGACCGCCCTCGTCCACGCACTCTCTCAGGCGCAGGGGAACAAGTCCCGCGCGGCGCGCATCCTCCGGATCGACCGGACGTCCCTATACAAGAAGCTGCGCGCGCACGACCTGATCTAGGGGGCTCTAGTACGGTATCTTGTCGAGGAAGGCCAGCGCTGTCTGGTTGAACGTATGAGAGCGTTCGAGCATCGGAAAATGAGCGGCCTTGGGGATGATGTGGAGTTCGGATCCTGGTATGGCGTCATGCAGGAATTGCGACGAGGCGATCGGCGTGATTTCATCCTCTTCGCCGACGATGATCAGCGTGGGCACGGTCAGGCGGCTGAGCTTGTCGCGCACGTCGAAGCTGTCCAGCGAGCGGATGGCCGGCTCGGCGACGTGCCGGGGGGTCTTGATGACCTCGCGCTGCGCCCATTCCACGATCGCGCTGTCGGTATGGCTGGAAAAGCTGTGCACGATGACTTCCTTGCTGGCGGCGGCAGTGCCGATCTGCTGGATGCGGGTGATCACATTGTCCGCCTGGACCATGGGTCCGAGCCCGTGCGCGGTGGTGCGGCGGCGCCCCGCCTGTTTACATCGCCACGGTGCCTGGCGGCGTTTTTTGGCTCAATCGCTCATAGTTGTCACGCAGCAACAGTCCCGCGTAATAGACGTGCTCGCGCATGAGTTGCTCGGCGCGGGCGCCATCGCGCTCGACGACGGCGGCGACGATGCGGTGGTGGTCGTTGTGGGATCTGAGGATGACGCCATGGTCGTCCCATAGCATGATCCGGTCGGATGCGAAGGGCGCGGTCTGCGCCTGGGTGGCAAAGCGGGTGACCCAGGAGTTTTCGGCGGCTTTCAGCAGGGTGTCATGCAGCGCGATGTTCATTTGCTGATAGGGCTGGTGGTCCGCGGGCAGGAGCTCGCCCTTGCCCAGGATGGCGTCGCCCTGGGCAAGGCATGCCTTGAGTCTGCTGATCGCCAGGCTCGAGAGACCTTTCTGGGCCGCGCGCCGGCAGGCGAGCCCCTCGAGGACCGCGCGCACCTCGTAGGCGCCGATGATGTCCTCGTATTGGTAGACCCGTACGGTGTATCCACGCTTGGGCTGATGCTCGAGCAAGCCTTCGTTGCCCAGGTTCGCGAGCGCGGCGCGGATGGGGGTGCGCGAGACGCCGAGCTTTCCGGCCAGCGGTATTTCCTCGAGGCGCTCGCCCGGGGCCAGGATGCCTTGGAGGACCCAGCTTCTGAGCGTTTCAGTGACGTGGTCGGCTAATGTATTCATAAGAATATTGTATACATAAAAAAGGTGGACTAATAGAGGTGTTTCTTTCACGCCAGGGGCTAGGGCAAACACGGATAACCTGGCGAGAAGCCGGTATGCATAATTAACTGATATCAAGAACTGCTTGGGAAAAGCATGAGGGTTTTCCCGGGAAATCCTTCGATATCATTCTTCATGTATACATGAAAGGTCGAGGGCGCGCTTGTCAATCACAGCAAGGAGTCCAGATGAAATTCAACGCAATCAGGCGGGCGGCGGTGGGCATGGCGATGGTTGGCCTGGGCCTGGGACAGGCCGCACAGGCGGCAGAGCCCGGCATCACCGACACGACCATCCGGATCGGATTGTTCTCGCCGCTGTCGGGCAGCGGCATGGCCTACGGCTTCGATGTGGTCAACGCGGCCAAGATGTACTACGACAAGATCAACAAGGAAGGCGGGATCCACGGCCGCAAGATCGAACTGGTCATCGAGGACACGCGCTGCAACGCCAACGACCTGGTGGCGGCGGTCAAGAAGCTGGTCGAGCAGGACCATGTGTTCCTGCTCAACGGCGGTTCGTGCTCGGCGGCGGTGGTCGCGGCCAAGGAGTACGTCGAACGCGCCAAGGTCCCCTTTCTCATGCTGAACGCCTCGGGCGATGGCGCGCTGTATCCGCCCTCCAAGTACATCTATGGAGCCTTCTCGATCTCGCAGTACGCGGTGGGCGGTTCGGTGGTCGAGTTCGCGGTGGATCATTTCAAGGCCAAAAAGATCGGCTACATCAATCATGACGACGCCTATGGCGGCTGGAACCGGACGGCCGCCGAGTTCCAGGCCAAGCGCCACGACGGCGTCTCGCTCAGCGTGCAGTCGATCAACTCGAGCATCAACGACGTGACCGCGCCGATGCTCAAGGTGCGCGCCGCCAATCCCGATGTGCTGCTGTTGACGACCTACGCCCGTCCGGCCGCGCTGATCATCAAGAAGGCGCATGAGCTGGGCTGGGACAAGCCCATCGTGCTGACCGTCAACGGCACGGCCGACCTCACGCAACTGGTCGAGAATGTCGGCGGCGCGGCCGCGCTCAAGAACTTCTACATCCAGGACGTGGTGGCGGGGCTGCCATCGGATCCCAAGATGAAGTGGGTCTACGACATGTACAAGGAGTACTACCCGGACCTGGCGGCCAAGCCCGGGCACCCGCAAAGCTACATGGCCTATGGCCTGCCGCCGGCCATGACTGTCGTCCAGGCCCTCAAGGACGCGGGCCCCGAGCCGACACGTGAAAAGGTCCTGGCCGCATTGCAGAACTTCAAGCTGGACACCGGTGTGATGGCCGGCCCGATCGAGTTCACCCCGACCGACCATGCCGCGCAGAAGTCCGCCATTTATATGAAGTTCGACGGCCAGAACAGGGACCTGATCCCCGGTATCTTCAAGAGCGCCTGGACGTACACGGCGGGCAAGTGATGGCCGTGGTGTCGCGTGAGGGAATGCAGCGGCCGGCCGTCGGCGGACGGTGGTCGCGGAGCGTCGCATGAGTGTCTCGGATGTCTGGCTCTTTGTGCAGCAAGGGGTGCTGTCCGGCCTCGTGACCGGCAGCGTCTATGCCTTGCTGGCGGTGGCCGTCGTGATCGTGTTCAAGACGACCGACGTGCCCAATTTCGCGCAGGGAGAGATTTTCATGGTCGGCGGCTATGTGGCGCTGTTCATGATTCTGGTGCTGGGTTGGCACTATGCGCTGGTCATTCCGGCGACCTTGGCCGCCGTGGCGGTGATCTGCGCCCTGTTCCAGCGGGTGGTGATGGAGAGAGTCATCGCCGCCAAGGGGCTGGGAGTGCAGCTCGTGATCGCGACTCTGGGCCTGGCCTATGTGCTCAAGGGCGCGGTGCGCCAGACCGGCCTGGGGGATGCGCCGCGGTCGCTGCCGTCGCTGATCCCGCCCGATGCCGTGGTGATCGGCGACGCGGTGCTGACGCGCCTGGACTTGATGATCCTGTTCACGGCGGTGGCCGTCATGCTGGCCCTGTATGGCCTGTTCAATCACACGCGCGTCGGCAAGGCCATGCGGGCCGTCGGCATGAATCCCAAGGCCGCGCAGATCGTCGGCGTGAGCCTGGTGCGCATCCGCGTGCTGGTCTGGGCGCTGGCGGGGCTGATCTCGGCCGTGTCGGCCATCCTGATCACGCCCAAGATCCTGATCACGCCGGACATCGGCCACATCGCCATCCTCGCCTTTGCGGCTGCCATCGTGGGCGGCATCACCAGCATCCCCGGTGCGATCGTCGGTGGTTTCATCATCGGCGTGGTGGAAAATCTGGTGGGGCTGTTCATCTCGACCAACGCGATCGTGGTGGCGCCTTTCCTGGCGATCCTGATCGTGTTGATCGTGCGCCCGCAGGGGATTCTCGGCGGCAAGCTGCAGGTCAAGAAAGTATGAAGATGAACGTCGACAAATGGGCCCTCGTGTTGGCCGCGGTCTTGCTGGCGGTGCTGCCCTTCGTCGCCAGTGGATATATTTTGTATATCATAAACCTGCTGATGATCTATATCGTGCTCGCCCTCGGGCTGCACATCGTGATTGGCGAGACCGGGCAGTTCGCGCTCTCGCACGCCGCGTTCTACGGGATCGGCATCTATGTGGCGGGCATCCTCAACAACAACTGGCACCTGAATCTGGCGCTCTCGGTGCTGGCCGCGGGCGTCGTGGCGGCGGTCCTGGGCTATCTCTTGGGCGCCCTGGCGATCCGGATGCGGGATATCTACTTGGCCCTGTCGACCTTCGCCTTTGGCGAGGCCATGCAGTGGGTGTTCCTGAATTGGACCGAGGTGACCAATGGCTCGAACGGCTATCAGATGTCGCCGGCGCAGTTCTTCGGTTTCGAGCTTACCTCGGACCTGCGGGCCTACCCCTTTGTCATCGCCGGTGCCGCCCTGATGCTCTGGGCGACGGTGTGGCTGTCGCGTTCGCAGCTCGGGTCCGCTTTTCGCGCGGTGCGCGAGAGCGAGGTGGCCGCGCAGGCGATGGGCGTCAACGCCAATGTGATCAAGCGCGTGGCCTTCATGTGCTCGGCGGCCTACGCGGGGGTGGCGGGCGGCCTGTACACGACGTTTTCCTCGTTCATCCATCCCGAGAGCCTGGGCTTTTGGACGACGATCCTGATTCTGATCATGATCGTGGTGGGCGGCATTGGCTCGGTGCGCGGCGCGGTGATCGGGGCGGTGATCTTCGGCCTGCTCTCCGAGCTGCTGCGCCAGGTGCTGTCCTTTCAGGAAATCATCTACGGCCTGATCCTGATCGGCTTCATGATGTTTGCGCCGCGCGGGCTGTTCAGCGGCCGGCGGCCGCGCAAGACGGCGCCCGCCGATGGCGGGGCGCCCGGAGGGACGCGGGCATGAGCGACGAGGCCCTGCTGTCCATCGATGGCTTGACGGTGCGCTTTGGCGGCTTGACCGCCGTGGACGACCTGTCGTTCCAGGTGCGCCGGGGGCGGATCCATGCCTTGATCGGGCCCAACGGCGCCGGCAAGTCGACGACGTTCAATTGTATTTCGCGCTATTACGACCCCACGGGCGGCTCGATTTCCCTAGAGGGCCAGGACATCACGCGCCATGGGGCCGCGCACATGGCCGCGCTGGGGGTCGCCCGCACCTTTCAGAATCTCGAGCTGTTCGGCGAGCTGTCGGTCGAGGAGAACGTGCTGCTGGGCACGTACGCCTATGGCGCCCGGGGCCTGGGCCGCCTGCTGCGCCGCCCGGCGGCCGGCAATCGCGAGCTGGCCCATCATCTGCTCGAGCGTGTGGGCTTGGTCGACGTCCTCGACGCCAAGGCGAACAGCCTGGATTTCGGGCGCCAGAAAATGCTCGAACTGGCGCGTGCGCTGGCCATCAAGCCGCGCTTGCTGCTGCTCGACGAGCCCGCGGCGGGTCTGCGCAACCGCGAGATCGACAAGCTTGACGGCATCCTCTCCGAGCTTGCGACGCGCGAGGGCGTCACCGTGCTCCTGGTCGAGCACGTGATGCAGCTCGTCATGTCGATATCGGACCGCATCACCGTGATGTCCTTCGGCCACAAGATCGCCGAAGGCACGCCGGCGCAGATCCGCAGCGACGAGCGCGTGATCGAGGCCTACCTGGGCAAAGGGGCCGATCATGAGTGAGCCGTTTCTGTCGGTCGAATCCGTGTCCGCCTCGTACGGCAATATTTCGGCGCTGCACGAGGTCTCGCTCGAGGTGGCCACGGGCGAGATCGTGGCTTTGCTGGGGGCCAATGGCGCGGGCAAGTCCACCACCCTCAACGTGATTTCCGGCCTGGTGCGCGCGACGCACGGCCACGTGCGTTTCGACGGCGAGGCCGTCGACCGGCTGTCGGCCGATCATATTGTCCAGCGCGGCATCATCCAGGTGCTCGAGGGGCGCGAGATTTTTCGCGACATGAGCGTGCGCGAGAATCTGGAAATGGGCGCCTACACGCGCAAGGACCGCGCGGCGGTCGCCGCGGACCTGGACGCGATGTGCGATATCTTTCCGCGCCTGCGCGAGCGCATCGGCCAGAGGGCCGCCACCCTGTCCGGAGGCGAGCAGCAAATGCTGGCCACCGCGCGGGCGATGATGGCGCGGCCACGCATGATCTTGATGGACGAGCCGTCGATGGGCCTGGCGCCGCTGGTGGTCGAGCAGATCTTTGATACGGTCAGGACCCTGAACCGCGAACAGGGCATCACCATCCTGTTGGTCGAGCAGAACGCCAAGCTGGCCCTGTCGGTGTCCAGCCGCGCCTATATCCTCGAGAACGGCGAGATGGTGCTGAACGGCGCCTCGGCGGACCTGAAGGATGACGAGGCGGTGCGACGCGCGTACTTAGGCGCGTGAGGGTTTTTATTGAAACAAGGATGAATATGACAGCAGTGGCATTGGTGACCGGCGCGGCTGGCGGCATGGGTCAGGCCATCGTCCGGCGCCTGGCGCAAGACGGTTTCGCCGTCGTGGCGGTGGACGTCGGCGAGGCGGCGCTGGGGGCGCTTGCCGAGCGCCTGACACACGAGGGGCTCGAGGTGGAGCCGCGCGTGGTGGACTTGACCAGCGAAGCGCAGGTCGACGCGCTGATTGACGGCTTGCCGCCGCTCTCGGCGCTGGTCAACAGCGCCGGCCTGTTCGACGAACGCAAGTTCTTTGACGTGGGCCAGGATGATTTTCGACGGATGATGGAATTGAACCTGATCGCCGCGGCCACGCTCACCCAGCGCGCCGCGGCCCGGATGGCACCGGGGGCCAAGATCGTGAACATCGCCTCGCGCGCCTATCTGGGTGCGCGCCACCATGCACACTATGTGGCCTCCAAGGCCGCGCTGGTGGGCTACACCCGCGCCAGCGCGATGGAACTCGCCGAAAAGGGCATCCTGGTGAACGCCATTGCCCCCGGTCTGATCGACACGCCCATGTTGCGCGCCCTGACGCCCGAGCGTCTCGCGGCGCAACTGGCCTTGCAGCCCACCGGCCACGCGGGCACGCCCGAGGACATCGCGCACGCGGTGTCCTTCCTGGCCGGGCCGCAGATGGGCTTCATCACCGGACAGGTGCTGTTCGTGGATGGGGGCAAGTCGCTGGGCGGCTCGGGGTCCTGAGGGTCGCCTGACCCATTGCCCCCGCCGGCCCGATAGATCGTGAGCGGCTGAGGTCCGTGGCCAGCGCCTTTTCGCTGGCGGAGGACAGGCCGTCGTGTCAGGCAAACAAGGCGCTAGGCCCGGGTGGCTGCCTCCAGGGCCTGCGTGATGGCCTGTGCCTGCTCCTCGGCGAGGTACGGATGCATGGGCAGGCTCAGGACCTCGCGCGCGGCGGCGTCGCCCTCGGGCAGCCGGGCATCCGGATCGGCCACGGCGGGTTGCAGATTCAGGGGGATGGGGTAGTGCACGGCGGTGGGCACCCCGGCCTCTTTGAGGGCCGCCTGCACGGCGTCGCGGTTGGGCACGCGCACCGTGTATTGGGCCCAGACGCTGACGTTGTGGGATTCAACATACGGGGTGGCGATGCCGGCCGCGCCCAGTAGGCGATTGTAGCGGGCGGCGACGTCTTGGCGCAGGGCGATCTCGTCGGCGAGGATGTCCAGTTTCGGTAGCAGGATCGCGGCCTGCAGGGTGTCCAGGCGGCTGTTCATGCCCACCCGGATGTGGTGATAGCGGCGGTCCTGCCCGTGGCGGGCGATCTGTCGGATGACGGTGGCGAGCTCGTCGTCGTTGGTGAACAGGGCGCCGCCATCGCCGTAGCAACCCAGCGGCTTGCTGGGGAAAAAGCTGGTGCAGGCGATGGTGCTGAGGTTGCCGGAAGGGCGTCCTTTGTATGTCGCGCCAAAGCTCTGGGCGGCATCCTCGATCACCGGTATGCCGTGGACCTGGGCGACCGCGTTGATGGCATCCATGTCGGCGCACTGGCCGTACAGGGAGACCGGAATGATCGCGCGGGTGCGCGGCGTGATGGCCGCCTCGAGCTTGGCCGGATCGAGATTACAGGTGCGGGGGTCGATGTCGACGTAGATGGGCTTTGCGCCCAGGACCGCCCCGGTCTCCGCGGTGGCGATATAAGTGAACCCCGGGGTGATGACCTCGTCGCCCACGCCGATGCCCAGCGCCATCAGGGCGATCTGCAGCGCGTCGGTGCCATTGGCGCAGCTGATGCAGTGCCGGGCGCCGACAAAGGCGGCGAGGCGTTCTTCGAGCTCGGCGACCTCGGGTCCCAGAATGTACTGGCCGTGGGCCAGGACACGAGCGATGCGGGTGTCGATCTGGTCTTTGATGCGGGCCTGTTGGGTCTTGAGGTCGATGAAGTCGATCATGGCGTGGTGTCGGGTCGGTAATAGAGGTGTCGGAGTTGGGAATTGTAGGCCGCGGGGCGCCGCCGCGCCATGGTCATCCGCGCAGAGGGCTCTTGCGGCATTGTTTCTGGTATGGTGTCGCCATCCATCATGCGCGTGACGGGGGTAAGGCGGTGTACGAGTCCAGAAAACATGATTTGTTGCCCCTGCGGGATTTTCTGCGTCGGGTGCTGTCCCACGTTTTCTACGCTTTGGTGCTGATCTTCAGCACCCTGTGCCTGGGGGTGGTGGGAAACATGTGGTTCGAGACCATCACCTGGCATGATGCGGTCTTGAACGCTGCCCTGATTGTGGCGGGCATCGGGCCGTTCATCCTGCCGGCGACGGTGGGCGGCAAGATCTTCTTTTCCTTTTACGGTATTTTTGTCGGCCTGGTGTTCATGGCGACCCTGGGCGTGGTCCTCGCGCCCGTGGCGCATCGCCTGCTCCACAAATTCCACCTCGACGGCGACGACGCATGAGCGACGCGGCTCCCTGGCGCGGCCTGGTCGATGGCCTGGGGCTGCGGCCCCACCCTGAAGGCGGGTATTACCGCGAGGTCTTCCGGTCGGGCCTGCAGGTGCCATTTCGGGGCGGTTCGCGTGCGGCCGTCACCTCGATCTATTACCTGCTGGCCGAGGGCGCATGCTCGGCCTGGCACCGGATCGACGCGGACGAGACCTGGTATTTTCATGCGGGCGGCCCGCTCGATCTGCATGTGCTGGCACCCGATGGCGGCTTGGTGACTCATCGCCTGGGAGATCCGCTAGTGCAGCCCGGGGCCGCCTGCCAGGCGGTCGTGCCGGCGGGCCTCTGGTTTGCCGCCGAGCTCGCGCAGCGAGGCGATTATGCCTTGGTGGGGTGCGCGGTCGCGCCGGGCTTCGAATTCAGCGGCTTCGAGCTCGCCCGCCTCGATGACATTCAGCCGGCGGTTGCCCGCCACGGGGATTGGGTCCTGCGCCTCTTGAAGGGCGCTAGGGCCGCTCCTCATACGCCCGCTTGATCGTCTCGGCGCCATAGGCGCGCTCGAGGCGCCGGATGATGAAGTGTCCGCGCGCCATATCCTGGAAATGATTGATGAAGGCCAGGTTGATGGCGGCTCCTCCGATGGCGCCGATGGCGGGGACGGCTTGCGCGGCGGCCTTGCTGGTCACGTCCGCGCCGAAGCGCTTGGCGATGCGGGTGATGAGCTGGACCATGACAGGCGCGCCCTCGGCCGCGACATGGTGGGCGGCGAGAAACTGGGTAGCGTCGGTGACCGATTTGGCCAGCGCCGCGCGCACGGCGAAGTAGCCGCTCTCGGCCCCGTCGTCCGATCCCGAACGCCCGCCCAGGGCAAAGACCTCGAGGCAGGCCACGCGGGTTCCAGCGCTGGAGATGGATTCACCCTCGGCGCGGGCGATGTCGGCGATGGAGCGCAGCATGACTGTGGTGGAGACCGGCAGTTCGATGGTCAGCGCGGCCAGCCCGAAGAAGCCGCCCACGCCGCCGCTGGCGGCGGCCCCGAACTTGTGCCAGATCCGCGATGAGGCCTCTCCGGGCCGGTCTTTCAGGGTGAACAGCGCGGCGTCGGCCGCGCGGGTCAAGGCGGCGCGGGCGATGGCGTCGATGCGGGCGTTCCAGTCCTTGGGCAGGGCGCGCAGGCCGCGCTCGATGGGTGCTCCCAGCGCATTGGTCATGCGCGCCGTGAGGCCGGGGTTTTCAAGCAGGCGCCGGGCGAGGCGCAGATCCTCCAGGTCGGCTGCGGACAGAGGTGACAAAGGCCTTGCGGAACTCATGTCGGTGCCCATGTCGTTCACTCCTTCGGGTCCAGCACATAGCGTGCGCGGCCCGCCCCCATCGCCATCAGCCAGGCCACCAGGCAGGTGGCCAGCAGAAACATCCCCGTCGTATGCCAGCCGCCGCTGTGTTCGTAGAGCACGCCGACGAGGAAGGGGCCCGCCGCCGCGATGATGTAGCCCACGCCTTGCGCCATGCCCGAGAGCGCGGTGGCGTGCAGCGGGGTGCGAGTGCGCAGCACCATCAGCGACAGGCCCAGGCTGAATGTGCCGCCCATGCCCAGTCCCCCGACCATGATCCAGACCCACGCCGTGGCGGGTGGCGCATAGATGATGCCCATCAGCCCCGTCAGGAGCAGAGAGACCGCCACGCTCGCCACCAAGCGCTGGTCGCGGCTGCGCGACGCCAGCCATGGCACCGCAAAGGTCGAGAGCAACTGCACCATCAGGGCGGCCGACAAGGCCGCGCCCGCCTCGACGGGATGCATGCCGCGATCGATCAGGATGGCGGGCATCCAGCCGATGGCGCTGTGGCCGAGGCCGGATTGCAGGCCCATGAAAAGGGTGACCTGCCAGGCCAGGGGGTCGCGCCGCAGCGCATGCATGAGCGTTGTGCCGCCCTGCGTCGACGGAGGGGCCTCCAGCGGCGCGACGCGCGTGCGATGCCAGCAGAAGGCTCCTGCCAGCGCGGGGAGCAGCCAGACCGCCAGGCCCCAGCGCCAGTCGCCGTAGGGCAGGCGGGCGATGGGGGCCGACAGCCCGGCGCCCATGCCCGCCCCCAGGCAGAAGGCCATGGTGTAGAGGCTCATGATGGGGCCGATGCGCTGTGTAAAGGCCTGCTTGGCGATCGCCGGCACCAGCACCATCATGACGCTGATACCGGCGCTGGAGATCAAG
The DNA here is from genome assembly GCF_040276065.1 of Castellaniella sp. GW247-6E4. Classification (NCBI taxonomy): domain Bacteria; kingdom Pseudomonadati; phylum Pseudomonadota; class Betaproteobacteria; order Burkholderiales; family Alcaligenaceae; genus Castellaniella; species Castellaniella sp. GW247-6E4. The sequence goes on from NZ_JBELOI010000007.1 coordinate 178,355, forward strand.
ATTCCCGCGAACAGGCCAAAGGCGCCCATGAAGCCGCGCAGGGCGATCCCCAGGGCGAGGGTCAGCAGGCCCAGCACGATCAGGCGTTGGGCCGAGGCAAAGCGCAGCAGCGGCGGCACGGCAATGCCGAAGGCCCCGAAGCAGAAGGTGGGCAGGGCGATCAACAGGCCTGCCGCCGAAGGCGACAGGTCAAGCGCCGCGCGCAGGTCGTCGAGCACCGCCGGCATGCTCGTGACCATGGGGCGCATGTTCAGGCCCGCCAGCAGGATGGCGAGCAGCAGCACCCACTGGCGGCGGCCGGGCTTTCGGAGGGCTTCAGCCACCGGCCGTTCCCGGGGCCGAGGAGACGACGTTCGGGGCCTTTTGAGGGGTCGTGGTCGGGACGCGCATCGGAGTGGCGATGGTCATTGGGCGTGAGTGACAGTATATAGCGGCGGCCCCTCGCTTTTTGCGAATAGGCGCAAGGCGCCGCGCGGTCTATTCTGCACACTCTGTCCACGAAGAGGAGGCGGCGATGCGGGAACGTCTGGATTGCGCGGTGTTGGCCGTGGGGCGGGAGGCCTGGGTGGCTTCCCTGATGGGGCCGCATGCCGGCGGCCGCCTGCATCTGCATGCGCCGTGGGGCGCGCATGGCGATGCCGCCATGCTCGAGGATGCGGCCCTGTCCCTGGGCCGTTACGATGCCTGCCTGCTCTACGTGGACGGCGCCGGGCTCGGGGCCTGGCGCACGGCGCTGGCTGCCACGCGCCCTCCCGGCGCGCACTTGATCGCCTATGCGGTGGACCTGCGTGCCCAGGCCATTCATGACCTGTATGCGCTGGGGGTGGCTGATTTCATCAGGCCGCCATTTTGCGCCGAGTCCCTGCGCGCGCGTATCGAGCGCCTGCTGGATGGCGCCGCGCCGCCGGCGCCGGTGCTGGCCGAGGGCGATTCGTGCTATGGTCTGGCGGTCTCGCCGGGGGGGCCCGTGGACGAGGATGCGCTGTGCGCGACCATTCTGCAGCGTTCCGGCGCCGAACTCGAGGCCTATGCCGTGGCGGTCGCTTCCCGTCAGGCCTCGTCGCGCGAGTCCTTTCGCGAGGCCAAGGGGCGCGTCATCGAGCGTTTCGAGCGCGCCTATATTCATGCGGCCCTGGGGCGCCATCGCGGCAATATTGCAATGGCGGCGCGGGCCGCGCAAAAGCATCGGCGCGCCTTCTGGGCGCTGATGCGAAAACACGACATCGACCCTGCGCCCTATCGGGCGGAGGCTTCCCCCAGGGCTGCGCCGGACGGTTAAAATCTCCGGCATCTCCATGAGGATCATGCCTGTGCCAGAGCTCAAGAACGACATCTTCCTGCGTGCGCTGCGGCGCGAGCCGGTTCCGTACACCCCAATCTGGATGATGCGCCAGGCGGGCCGCTATCTGCCCGAGTACAACCAGACGAGGGCGCAGGCCGGATCCTTCATGGCGCTGGCGCAAAACCCGGAATATGCCTGCGAGGTGACCCTGCAGCCCCTGCGGCGCTTCGAGCTGGACGCGGCCATTCTGTTTTCCGATATCCTGACCGTGCCGGATGCCATGGGCCTGGGGCTCAGCTTCCAGGCGGGCGAGGGGCCGCGTTTTGCGCATCCCGTGCGCGACGAGGCCGGGGTCAATGCCTTGCGCGTGCCTGATCTCGACCGTTTGCGCTACGTCTTTGACGCCGTTTCCCTGATCCGCCGCGAACTCGATGGCCGGGTGCCGCTGATCGGCTTTTCCGGCAGCCCCTGGACGCTGGCCTGCTATATGGTCGAGGGCTCGGGCAGCGCCGACTATCGCCAGATCAAGACCATGCTCTACCAGCGGCCCGACCTGATCCACCGGATTCTCGAGGTCAATGCACGCGCGGTCCAGGAATACCTCAACGCCCAGATCCGCGCGGGCGCCCAGGCGGTGATGGTGTTCGACAGTTGGGGCGGGGTGCTGGCCGACGGGTTGTTCCAACGATTCTCGCTGGCCTATACCCGCCGGGTGCTCGATGGCTTGCTGCGCGAGCACGAGGGCCGGCACATCCCGTCCATCGTCTTCACCAAGGGGGGTGGGCCCTGGATCGAGGACATCGCGGCCTGCGGTTGCGACGCCATAGGGCTGGACTGGACCGTGAACCTGGCGGCGGCGCGTCGCCGCGTCGCCGACCGCGTGGCCTTGCAGGGCAATCTGGACCCGATGGCGCTGTTCGGAGGTGACCAGGCGATTCGCGAAGAGGTCCGCCGCGTGCTGGCGGATTTCGGCCCGGTGGGCCGTGGCGGGCATGTATTCAACCTGGGACACGGAATTTCCCAATTCACGCCGCCCGAGGCGGTGAGCAGCCTGGTCGACGAGGTGCATGCCGCCAGCCGCGAGTATCATGGCGGATGAGGCCCGGTTCAGGGCAGGATGTTTATACACAGTCCGGGGCGAGCTAGGGTTTTCACTAGAAATCTTAGTTTTACATGAGACATCCATCGTAATCTATTGATTTTAAATTGGTTTGCGGCATTCATATTGCGCTGCAATGTCGAAATCCGACGATCTGCCCCCTTTTCCAGCAATGATCGGCCTAATTCTCCACAAAGTTATCCACAGGTGCCTGGTATTTCTCTAATCCATAGTCACAACAAGGTTTTTTTCTCCAGCCCAACGCCACGAGAGGCCTGCCGTGACCATGAGCACCTGTGAAAATACCTCCGACCCAGAGACTCCCCCGGCCAGCGCGACGGCCGCCGGGGTGCCTGCGGGAAGCGCCGGAACGGGGCAATGTATCTACTTGGCGGTCGCGCTGGACGTTCCCTTGCCGGGCCTGTTCGATTATGTGCACGATGTTCCCGTTGTGCCCGGCACCCGGGTCCTCGTGAGTTTCGGGCCGCGCCGAATGATCGGCATGGTCTGGGCGCAGCGCGAGGCGCCGGCTATCGAGGCCGGGCGGGTCAAGGCGATCGAGGCGGTCCTGGACGATCTGCCGCCGATGCCGGCGGACTGGATGCGTATGGCGGATTTTGCGGCTGGGTATTATCACCGGCCCTTGGGCGAGGTGCTGTTGCCGGTCCTGCCGGCCAGCCTGCGCAAGCCCTCGGCCTATCTGGGGCCGCGAGCCGCGGGTGGCCCGGTGCGGCGCGCCGACCGGCGCCCGGGCCGCGCGCGTGCGTGGGGCGGCGAGTCGCCCGCCGCGGCGGGCACGGACACCGTCGCGCCCATTCCCCCGGTGCTGAACGCGGAGCAATCCGCGGCCTGGCAGGATCTGCGAGGCATGATGTCGGCGCAACCCGGCCCGGGCCTCGCTCTGCTGCATGGAGTCACCGGCAGCGGCAAGACCGAGCTCTACCTGCGCCTGGCGGCCGAGGCGCTGGCCCAGGGCCGTCAAGTGCTGCTGCTGGTGCCCGAGATCAATCTGACACCCCAGCTCGAGCACATCGTGCGCGGGCGGCTCGGCAATGTCGCGGTCATGCACAGCAAGCTGTCCGAGGGCGAGCGCCTGCGCGCCTGGTTGCGCGCCGCGCGCGGCGAGGCCGAGATCCTGCTGGGAACCCGCTTGGCGCTGTTCGTGCCGCTGCCCAGGCTGGGCCTGATCGTCGTCGACGAGGAACATGACACCTCTTACAAGCAGCAGGAGGGCTTGCGGTACTCGGCGCGCGATCTCGCGGTGTGGCGCGGGCACGATCTGGGCGTGCCGGTCGTCCTGGGTTCAGCCACGCCTTCGCTCGAGACCTGGCGCCGCGCCCGGCGCGGGGATTACCGTTACGTGTCCTTGTCCCGGCGCGCCCTGGCGCAGCCCCTACCCGAGGTGCGCCTGGTCGATACCCGTCGCGCCCAGCTCGAACAGGGGTTCACGCCACAGCTCCTGACCAGCCTCGAGGCGCGCCTGGGCCAGGGTGAGCAGAGCCTGGTTTTCATCAACCGCCGGGGATATGCCCCCGTGCTGCGCTGCGCCTCTTGCGGCTGGGTCAGCCAATGTGCGCGGTGCACCGCCTATACCGTGTTGCACCGCCACGCGGGCGGGCGCCGCCACACCTTGCAATGTCATCATTGCGGCGATTGCACGGCACCGCCGCGCGCCTGTCCGGATTGCGGCGACCAGGACATCCAGCCCATGGGGCGCGGCACGCAGCGTATCGAGGAGTTCCTGGGCGAGCGCTTTCCCGGCGCGCGCATCCTGCGCATCGATGCGGACGCGACCCGGCGCAAGGGCAGCGCCGAGGCGTTGTTCTCCAAGGTGCATGCAGGTGAGGCGGATATCCTGGTGGGCACCCAGATGGTGTCCAAGGGCCACGACTATGCCCGCCTTGGCCTGGTGGGGGTGCTCAATGCCGACGCCATGCTGTTCGCGCAAGATTTCCGCGCGCCCGAGCGCCTGTTCGCGCAGTTGATGCAGGTGGCGGGCCGCGCGGGGCGCCGCGCGGGCGGTGCCGAGGTCCTGATCCAGACCGACTACCCCGAACAGGCCGTCTACCAGGCCTTGCGGACCCACGATTATGCGCGCTTCGCCGAGGCCGCCCTGGCCGAGCGCGAGGAGCTCGGCCTGCCGCCGTTCTCGCACCAAGCCCTATTGACGGCGCAGGCGCGCCATCTGCGCGATGCGCTGGATTTCCTGGGCGAGGCGCGCGCCGTGGCACAGGCCATGCCCGAGGGCGCGGGCGCGCGGATCTACGACGCGGTGCCCTTGCGGGTGGTACGCGTGGCCAACATAGAGCGTGCGCAATTGCTGGTCGAGGCCGATGGGCGCGGTGCCCTGCACCGCTTGCTGCGCCCGTGGCTGGTCGAGGTGCATGACCTGGCCCAGGGCAGGTCCGTGCGTTGGGGGATCGAGATCGATCCACTCGAGATCTGATGGCCGCCCTCCTGCCCAAGGGCGCAACGGTGGCCCAGGACCTGAATGCGCGCCAACGCGAAGCCGTGCTGTATCTCGACGGCCCCTGTCTGGTGCTGGCGGGCGCGGGTAGTGGCAAGACCCGCGTCATCACCCAGAAAATGGCCTATCTGCTGCGCGAATGCGGCTACCAGGCCCGCAACGTGGTGGCCCTGACCTTCACCAACAAGGCGGCCCGCGAAATGGGTGAGCGCGTGCGCGGCCTGGTCGACGCGCGCCTGCTGCGGGGCCTGACCGTGGGCACGTTCCACTCGCTGGGACTGCGCTTTCTGCGCGAGGAGGCCGCCGCCGCGGGGCTGAAGCGCGGCTTTTCGATCATCGATTCCAACGACGCGCTGGCCATCATTCAGGAGTTGCTCGCCACCACCGACAAGGCCCGGCTGCGTGCCGTGCAGCAGGCCATTTCCCTATGGAAGAACGCCATGCTGACGCCCGACGAGGCGGCCCGGGCGGCGCGCGACGCGGGTGAGGCCGAGGCGGTCAGGGTGTACCGCAGCTACGAGGCCACGCTGCGGGCGTACCAGTCGGTCGATTTTGACGACCTGATCCGCCTGCCCGCCCTGCTGCTCGAGGACGAGCGCTTGCGGGCTCGCTGGCAGGCGCGGGTGCACTACCTGCTGGTGGACGAATATCAGGATACGAATTCCTGCCAGTATCGACTGGTGCATCATCTGTGCGGCGACCGGGCGATGTTTACGGCGGTGGGTGATGACGACCAGGCGATCTATGCCTGGCGCGGTGCCACAGTGGAAAACCTCACGCGCCTGGCCGAGGACTATCCGCGCCTGCGGGTCATCAAGCTCGAGCAGAATTACCGCTCGGTGCAGCGCATCCTGCACGCCGCCAACCAGGTGATCGGGCACAACCCCAAGGCCTTCGACAAAACCTTGTGGTCCGAGCTGGGCATGGGCGAGCCGATCCTCGTCGTACCCATGGACACGGATCTGGCTGAGGCCGAGTCGATCGCCATGCGGCTGTCGGCCGCGCGCTTCGAGCGCCAGGCCCAATGGAAGGATTTCGCGGTGCTGTATCGCGGCAATCACCAGGCGCGCGTCATGGAGCAGGCCCTGCGCAACTTGCGCATCCCCTACACGGTTTCGGGTGGTCAGAGCTTTTTCGACAAGGCCGAGGTGCGGGACATCCTCGCCTATCTACGCCTGATCGCCAACGACAGCGACGATCCGGCCTTCATCCGCGCCATGACGACCCCGCGCCGTGGCGTCGGCCAGGCGACCCTGCAAGCCCTGGGCGCCAGCGCCGCGCGTCGTGGCGTGTCGTTGTTCGAAGCCGGCATGGCGGCGAGCGAGGCCGAGCTGCCCGCCGGACGCTCGCGCGAGGCGGTGCACGGCTTCGTGCGCCTGATCCAGGGTTTCCAGGCGCGCGCGGCACGGCGCGCGGGCGCCATGGCCATCGCGCCAGCCCAAGGGCCGGTCCAGGCCGAGCTGCTGGCGCCGGACGATGAGGCCCCGGCATGGGAGACGCCGCCGCCCGGGGCATCGCCGCAGATCAGCAGCCCCGTCGGGGTGGAGGGATGCCGCGAGGACAATGCCGGCCAGGTCCTGGACGACCTGCTGGCCGCCATCGGGTACGAGCGCCATTTATACGACGTGCTCGACGAGCGCCAGGCTCAGGCCCGCTGGGCCAACGTCCTCGAACTGATTGAGTGGCTCAAGCGCAAAGCCGACGAGGAAGACATGACGCTGTTGGAGCTCGTGCAGCACGTCGCCCTCGTGACCATGCTCGAGCGCGCCGATGACGAGGAGCCCGATGCCGTGAAGCTCTCGACCTTGCACGCATCCAAGGGGCTCGAATACCCCCATGTCTACCTGATCGGGGTCGAGGAGGGGTTGCTGCCGCATCGCGGCTCGGCCGAGGATGACGATGGCAGCGAGGCGGCCGCGGCCGCTCTGGCCGGGCGCATCCAGGAAGAGCGCCGCCTCATGTACGTGGGCATCACCCGCGCGCGGCGCAGCCTGCACATCAGTTGGTGCCGCAAGCGGCGCCGGGGCCGCGAGGACCTATTGCGCGAGCCGTCCCGTTTCATCAAGGAGATGGGCCTCGAGGCCGAGGCCGCTCCCGGCGCGCCGCCCCAGGTAGATCCCGAGCAGACGCTGGGGCGCCTGAAAGCCCTGCTGTCCGGCAAGCCGGGCCGTGCGCCGGGCACTTGAGCCCACAGAATGTCCTGGGAGCGGCCCTATGGCAAAAAAAGGGCGGAACCGGCATATCCGGTTCCGCCCTTCGGCATTCAGGGCTGCGCCCGCCGGTGGGGCGGGCGAGGCGTCAGTCGATTACCACTGCGAGCGCGAGTAGCGGGCGTCGCGGGCGCGGGCCTCGGCCTGCGCGTTGATGACCTCACCGATGGTCCGGGCCGTGCGCGAGCCGATGCGCTTGGCGCCGCGGGCGATGCTCTTGACCATGTCCTTGATCGACAGGGATTCCGATGTGTCCATGACGGCCTGGGTGTAGGCGCGTTCCAGGGCATCGGAAAAGAGGGCGGGGGTATTGCCGTAGTTCATGTGGTGCTCCTGGTGTAAAAATGGGTGTTGCTGCATAGACCCTATTATAGGGTAAACCCTAGTTTAAAGCTAGGGGTAAACCCTAATTTCCCAGGGAAGCACGGTTCTGTGGCTTAAAGGCGTCACTCAGCGGCGCCCTTCCGCCCCGCGGCGGGCGGGGGAGGCGCCGGCAGCGGGTCATTCCGCGTCGGGCTGGCGGGAAGGATGCGCGGCCTGGAAGGCCGGGATGGTTTCGCAGTGCGCCACGATGCGCTCGATCGTCGGGAAGGGGCCGAGATCGATCTCGTAGCGTCTGGCGTTGAACACTTGGGGGATCAGGCAGCAATCCGCCAGGCCGGGCTCGTCGCCGTGGCAGCACTGGCCCGTGTCCGGCGAGCGCTCGAGCTGGCGCTCCAGGGCCTGGAAGCCGGTGGTGATCCAGTGGTGGTACCAGGTGTCGCGCTGCTCTTGGCTGGCGCCCGTTGCGTGGGCGAGGTAGCGCAGCACGCGCAGGTTGTTCAGGGGGTGGATGTCGCAAGCGATGTGCAGCGCCAGCGCGCGGACCCGCGCCCGCGCCGACGGCGAGGACGGCAGCAGGCTGGCGGGCCCGTAGGCCTCGTCGAGATATTCGATGATCGCCAGGGACTGCGTGAAGATTCGGCCATCGTCGGAGAGCGCCGGCACCAGGCTCTCGGGATTGATCTCCCGGTATCGGGCAGAGAGCTGCTCGCCGCCATCACGCAACAGGTGTACCGGAATAATGGCGCAGTCCAGGCCTTTGAGGCCCAGCGCGATGCGGACCCGGTAGGCCGCTGAACTGCGGAAGTACGAATAGAGCTCGAGCATGGAAGTCAGGCCCCCGGGCGGCGTTGGACGACTTGATCGATCGTGCCGAAAATGTCCTGCCCCGCCTCGTCCCGCATCGCGATGCGGACCCGGTCGCCAAAGCGCATGAACGGCGTGACGGGTTTGCCGCCCTCGATGGTTTCGTACATGCGGACCTCGGCGATGCAGCAGTATCCGACGCCACCATTCCGGATACTGGACCCGTGCAGACTGCCTTGTTTATTGGAGACTGTGCCCGAGCCGATGATGGTGCCGGCCGCGAGGCGGCGGGTGCGCGCCGCATGCGCGACGAGTCGGGGCAGGCTGAAGGTCATGTCCTGGCCCGCGTTCGGGCGGCCGAACGGCTCGCCGTTGAGCTCTACCAGCAGGGGCAGGTGCAGCTTGCCGTCGCGCCAGTGTTCGCCCAGCTCGTCGGGCGTGACGGCGACGGGCGAGAACGCGCTGGCCGGTTTGGACTGAAAGAACCCGAAGCCCTTGGCGAGCTCTCCGGGGATGAGGCCGCGCAGCGAGACGTCGTTGACCAGCATGATCAGCCGGATGGTGTCGGCCGCGTCAGACGGGCTGGCGCCCATCGGCACATCGCCGGTGATCACGGCGACCTCGGCCTCCATGTCGATGCCCCAGTCCTCGGTGTCGGCGATGATGGGATCGCGCGGCCCGATGAAGGCGTCCGAGCCGCCCTGGTACATCAGGGGGTCGCTGAAAAAGGATTCCGGCACGGTACTGTTGCGCGCTTTGCGCACCAGCTCTACGTGGTTCAGGTAGGCCGAGCCATCGGCCCATTGATAGGCGCGCGGCAGCGGAGAATGGCAGTCAGCCGGGTCGAAGGGCACGGCGCCTGGCGCCTCGCCGGCGTTGAGCCAGTCGTAGACCTCCCGCAGGCCCGGGGCGCAGGCGTCCCAGTCGTCGAGCGCGGCTTGCAGGGTCGGGGCGAGATCCGGGACGGGAATGCAAAGGCTGAGGTCGCGGCTGACCACGACGAGTTGGCCGTCGCGTGTCTGATCCTTGAGTGTGGCGAGTTTCATGGGTGCTCCGGGCATCCCGGGGCCGATGCGCCGCGGGACGATGAACGGGGCGCCGCCAGGCGCGGCGCCCCAGGGTTGAACAATTACTTGATCTGGGCCTGGACTTGGTCGAACAGTTCCTGGCCGACGCTGGGGATGAACATCTGCCAGACGGGCTGGACGCGCTCGCGCATGCGATCGTGCTCGGCGTCGCTCACCTCGTTGATCTGCATGCCGTGCTTGGCCATGACATCCTTGGCCGACTCGCCCTGCGTACGGGCGACCTCGCGCTGGTAGGCCCGAGCCTCGACGGCGGAGTCCTTGAGGATCTTTTGCTGCTCGGGGGTGAGCTTGTCCCAGAAGGCCTTCGAGGCCAGCGGGATGAAGGCGCCGTAGCTGTGGCGTGTGATCGACAGGTACTTCTGGACCTCATAGAGCTTGAGGGCCGCGATCACCGCGTTGGGTGTCCCCTGGCCGTCGATGGTGCGGGTCTCGAGCGCGGTGTAGAGCTCGGGCACCGCCAGGGGCACGGGGTTGGCGCCCAGCGCCTTGATCGTTTCCTGGGTGATCTTGGCCTGGATCGAGCGGAACTTCAGGCCCTGGAAATCCTCGACCTTGGCGATCGGATGTTTGCTGTTGGTGGCGTTGAAAAACCCGTTCTCCCAGTACGCCAGGCCCACCAGTCCATGTTCGGGCAGGGTTGCCAGCAGTTTGTCGCCCACAGGGCCGTCAAGGACTTTTTCGGCTTGCTCCGAGTTCTTGAACAGGAAGGGAAAGTCGAGAATCTCGTAGGCTTTGACCATGCCGGTGAGCGTGGTGGTCTGCGGCACCGTGAACTCGATGGTGCCACCCTGCAGGGCCGAGGTCACCTGTACGTCGTTGCCCAGCGCGCCGCTGTAATAGGGCTTGATGTCGATTTCGCCGTTGCTCTTGGCCTTGACCAGCTCGACGAACTTGGCCACGCCCTGGCCCTGGTGGGATTTCTCGGGCAAGGTCACGGCGAACTTGGCGGTGACCGCGGCCACGGCGGTGCCGGACAGCGAGGCGGCCAGCAGGCCGGTCAGTAGTGCGAGACGGATTTTCATTGTGTTGCCTCCTGGGGTGGTTGGGGGGAAACTAGCGCCACCACTCGGCCGGTACGGTGACCAGAGCGGGGAAAAGAATCAGCAGGATCAAGACCACCAGCAGCGCGAACAGAAAAGGCAGGATGCCGCGCGTTGCCTGGGACATGGTCACCTTGCCGACGGAGCTGACCACATTGAGCACGACCCCCACCGGGGGCGTGATCATGCCGATCGAGCAGTTCATGATGAAGATCACACCAAAGTAGATCGGGTCGATGTCGGCAGCCTTGACGATGGGCAGGAACACCGGCGTAAAGATCAGCACGATGGGAATGAAGTCCAGCACCATGCCCGCGAAGAACACGACCGCCATCATCGCGGTCAGCAGCACCAGCGGGTGATCCGACAGGGATTGCAGCCAGCCGCCGACCTGTCCCGAGATGTCCGTGATGGTGATCATGTATGAGGCCACCATCGCCAGCGAGGCCAGCAGCAAGACCACTGACGTGGTGCGCGCGGTGGTCAGCAGGCAGTGGTAGATCGTGCGCCAGTCCAGCTCGCGATAGACCACGGCGCCGACGAAAAGCGCGTAGGCGGCGGCGACGACGGCGGCCTCGGTCGGCGTGAAGATACCGAAGCGCAGGCCGCCGATGATGATGACCGGCAGCATCAGGGCCCAGCCGCCGCGTCCCAGCAGGACCAGCCGGCGGGGCCATGGCACCCGGGGCGTCAGCGCCGCGTTCTGGCGCCGGGCCACGATCCACCAGGCGATCACCAGCGCAGCGCCCATCAGAATGCCGGGGACGATGCCCGCGAGGAACAGGCGGGTGATGGACAGATTGGCCACGACGCCGAAGATCAGGAAGCCGATGGAGGGTGGGATGACCGGGGCGATGATGCCGCCGGCCGCCATCAGGCCGCAGGCGCGTTCCGGGTTATAGCCCGCCTGGCGCATCATGGGCACCAGAATGGCAGCCAGCGCCGCGGTGTCGGCGACCGCCGAACCCGACAGGCTGGCCAGCAGGATGGCGGCAAAGATCGCCACGTAGCCCAGACCTCCGCGCAGGTGGCCGACAAAGGCGCTGGCCATCTCGACGATGCGCTTGGACAGACCGCCGGCGTTCATGAACTCACCCGCCAGGATGAAGAAGGGGACCGCCATCAGCACGAAGTTGTCGGCGCCGGCGATGGCATTCTGGACGACGATCTGGGAGTCGAACTGGCCGATGAGCAGCATCAGCGCCACCCCCGCGAACATCAGGGCGAACGCGATGGGCAGGCCCAGGGCGATCAGGCTCAGCAGGGTTCCGATGAACAGGGCGGCGCTCATCGGCGAGCCTCTCCGGCCTGGCTCTGCTCGGCCTGCTCCTCGATGCGGTCGGCCAGTTTTTCGATGCGATCGGCCAGGTCCTCGGTGAGGTGGTCGTCGTGGCCGGTCAGGGCGCGCCGGATGTTGTTGCAGACCGGAAAGAGCAGGGTGATGCCAAAGACCAGCGCAACGCCGTAGAGCCAGGCGTACGAGATTTCCAGCACGGGGTAAGTGTTGCCCAGGTTGATGAGCGTCTGCTTCCAGCCGCCCAGGATGAAGATCACGCTGCCGGCGATCATCAGCAGGCCGGTGAAGACCACCAGGACGCGCCGCGTGCGCGGCCCGACCATGCGCTGCAAGGTGTCGAATCCAATGTGGCTGCGCTGGGCCGAGGCGAGAACCGCGCCCATGAAGATCAGCCAGACGAACAGCAGGCGGGACAGTTCCTCAGAGATCGCGATCCCGGAATTGAAGGCATATCGCAGGACGACATTGCCGAACACCAGAATCCCCATGATCGCCAGGCAGGCGACGATGAGAATCTCGAAGCCGCGCGTGATCAAGTGTGCCGCGCGCTCAAACATGATGGCTTCCGTTCGGGTTGGACGGTAGCATGGGGATCCTCCCGGGGCTTTCGGTGAGCCGGTTCCAGTATGTCTGTATTAAAGGAAAATTCCAGCTATCATACAAACGGTATTTTCATATGTATTTATCTGCAAATCTTATGGGTCGGCAATGGACGTAACCTTGAGGCAATTGCGGGCCTTCACGGCCTTGGCGCGCACCGGCAGCTTCACGCGGGCGGCCGAGTCCCTGCATGTGACCCAATCGGCGCTCAGCGGCCTGATCAAAGAACTCGAGGCGGGGCTGGGCGTGCGGCTGGTCGACCGCAACACGCGCCGCATCCAGCTCTCCGAGATCGGGCGCGAGTTCCATCCGGTCGTCACCAAGATCCTGCAGGACTTGGACAGTGCCCTGGAGGGGCTCGACAGCTTGAAGCGCCTGCACAGCGGGATCGTGCGCATCGCCGCGCCGCAGCTGATGGCCAGCACGCTCATGCCGGCCCTGATCGCGCGGTTTCGCGAGACATATCCCGATGTGACGGTGCATCTGGTGGATTGCGCGGTCGAGAACGTCATCACCCGCATCCTCCGTGGCGAGGTCGACATCGGTGTCGGGCCGCAGCGCGACGAGCTTGCCGACCTGGGGGCCGAGCCGCTGTTCGACCTGCCTTTCATGATCGTGTTTCCCCCGGGCCACCCGCTCGAGTCGATCGAGCGCATCACCTGGGCCGACTCGATGCGCTATCCGATCATCGCCTTGCAGGGCCAATTCACCAATCGCCTGATGCTGGACCTGCACGGGGCGGTCTCCACACCGGCCATCCGTCCCAGCCATGAGGTGGCGTTCATGAGCACTGCCCTCAGCATGGTCAGCGCGGGGTTGGGGATCACCCCCTGCCTGCCTTATGCGCGCCCGCTCGTGAATCTGTACGGCATGCGGATGCGCCCGCTGCACGACCCCGAGGTGCGGCGCCGCTTCTTTGTGTACACGCGCCGCCATGCGAGCCTGTCCCCGGCCGCCGAGGTCTTTGCGAGGTTCCTGCCCGAGTTCGTGGGCACGCTCGAATGGAGGCTCGACGAGGCGAGCTAAACTGACGCAACCTCAGGAGCCGCCATGACCGAATCGCACCGTCCCGCCGCCTTGTCCGGCATCCGTGTCCTCGACTTGACGCGCGTGCTGGCCGGCCCCTGGTGCACCCAGAACCTGGCCGACCTGGGCGCGGAAGTCATCAAGATCGAGCGACCGGTGTCCGGCGATGACACACGGAACTGGGGGCCCCCGTATGTCAAGGACGCCTATGGCCGGGACACCACCGAGGCCGCGTACTATGCCTGCGCCAACCGCAACAAGTATTCGGTGGCGGTTGATATCGCCAGCCCCCGCGGGGCCGACGTCGTGCGCAGGCTCGCGCGCCAGTGCGACGTGCTGGTCGAGAATTTCAAGGTTGGCGGCTTGCGCAAGTACGGCCTGGACTACGACAGCATCCGCGCCGTCAACCCCGCCCTGGTGTACTGCTCGATCACGGGTTTCGGCCAGACCGGCCCGTACGCCAATCGCCCTGGCTACGATTTCATGATCCAGGGCCTGGGCGGCCTGATGAGCATCACCGGCGAGCGCGACGATCTGCCCGGCGGCGGGCCCCAGAAGGCAGGCGTCGCCGTCACCGACCTGATGACCGGCATGTATTCCACCGTCGCCATCCTGGCGGCCCTGCTAGAGCGCGGGCGCAGCGGCGAAGGCCAGCACATCGACATGGCTCTGCTGGATTGCCAGGTTGCCATGCTGGCCAATCAGAACATGAACTATTTGACGACCGGCCAGGCGCCGCGCCGCGCCGGCAATGCACACCAGAACCTCGTACCCTACCAGGTCTTTGCGGCCCAGGACGGGCACCTGATCGTCGCCGTGGGCAACGACATGCAGTTCCAGGCCTACTGCCGGGTGATCGGGCAGGAGTCCCTGGCCGAGGACCGGCGTTTTCGTCGCAACAATGGACGCGTCGTGCATCGCGAGGCCTTGATCCCGATCCTGGCCGAAGCCATGAAGCGGCGGCCGCGCGACGAGTGGCTGCTCGCGCTGGAGCAGGCCGGCGTGCCCGCGGGACCCATCAATACGCTGGACCAGGTCCACCAGAACCCGCAAGTCAAGGCGCGCGGCCTGTTGCAGATGGTGCCGCATCCGCTGGCAGGGCACGTCCCCACCGTCGCCAATCCAATACGTTTGAGCGCCTCGCCCCTAACGGCCCGTCGCGGGCCGCCCCTGCTGGGCGAGCACACCGCCATGATCCTGCGCGAGCGGCTGGGCATGAGCGAGGCCGAGATCGCCGATTTCATCGCGGCCAACGTCAATCAAACGGGACACTAGAGACATCCCGAGCGGGCGCCGGGCGGCGGGCAGGCGCCGCCGCCCCATGGCAACAGGAGCCTTACTTGGCCGCGTCGACCATGTATTCGATCGCGGCCTTGATCTCATCGTCGCTGGCCTGCGAACCGCCGCGCGGCGGCATGGCGCCCACGCCCTTGATGGCGTTTTTGAGCATTTCCTCAGGACCGGTCTTGACGAACGGCGCCCAGGCGTCCTTATCACCGAACTTGGGCGCGCCCGCCACCCCCGTGGCATGGCAGGCGAAGCAGTAGGTCTTGTAGATCTTTTCGCCGACCGCATTGGTGCTGGCAGCGGCCGCGGGCTCAGCCGCGGCGGCCTGCTGCTGCGGGGCTGCCGGTGCGGCCTCGGCAGGAGCAGCGGCTTGGGCAGGAGCGGCAGCGGCCTGGGCAGGCGCGGCAGCGGGCGCCGCTTCGGCCTTGGCCTCGCCGCCCTCGGCGGCGGGCTCCTTGGGCTCGTCGAACTTGGCGCCCGAGTGATTGGCCATGTAGACCACCGCGCGCTCGACCTCGAAATCGTCCAGCGAGGCATTGCCGCCCTTGGGCGGCATGGCGCCGATTCCATGGATGGCGTTCTTGACCAGGCTTTCGTAGCCCTGCTTGATGAAGGGTGCCCAGGCGGCCTCGTCGCCGAATTTGGGCGCGCCGGCAACCCCCGACGTATGGCATGCGCTACAGGTCGACTCGAAGACCTGCTGGCCGGTCTTGAAGACCTTGGGCGCATTGACGTCGACAAGCTTGAAGCCGGCGACCGGCTGGATGCGCTTGGCGATGGCCTCGGATGTCTGGCTGTCGGAGCCCGCACCGGTCTTGATGCTGGCCCCGACCAGATTCACCAGCATCATGATGACCACGATGGGGATCAGAAAGGCCAGGATGACGGTAATCAGCAATTGACGCGGGGTCTTGATGACGCTTTCGTGTCCGTGCGACTCGGCGGCGTTTTCTTCGTGGCTCATGGTTGAATCCTGGGTGTTTTATTCGAATGCTGCAGGGCCGTGCCAAACGCATCGGCGCGATGCTCCAGGCATCAAACAAAGATTATAGCGGCACGCGTGCCCTCACGCATGATCCCCATGGGCAAGCCGCCGCCGGGTCCGACGTATTCCCCTCAAACACTGTACAATAGCGGGCCTCGCGCCTGTAGTTCAATGGATAGAATAGGAGTCTCCGAAGCTTCTGATCCAGGTTCGATTCCTGGCGGGCGCGCCATGTATGCATGAGCCGGCTCTACCCGGCTCTACCCCATAATCAGGGGATGGGCATTCATCAGACACGGTTCATCACCCCGTTCCAACCGCATTGAGCCAAGACTCTCATGCGGTAATTCTCAAAATTCCCGAATCCATACGCTCTGCGCGAGAGCATCTCCATCTTCGTATGGAACCCTTCGGTGATGCCATTGGACTTGGAGAAGCGCCACATGCGTACGATGGGCTCTAGCCATGATCGTAACGTAGCGGCCAGCGCCTTGGCTGGACTTTGTTCGAACTGAGCGATCAGGGCCAGGAACTTGGGTAGCATCTTTCTGACACGTTTGGCCTTCAGAGACTTGAGCACCAGAAAGCCGTTGAGCTGCTGCTTGGCGAAGTACAGTGCCCGCAGCACGGGCATCTGTGCCAGATATTGATACAGCCGCTCCTTCTGCACGGCAGACAGTTTCCAGTGATGGCCGCGCATCAGGCTGAGCAA
Organism: Castellaniella sp. GW247-6E4; assembly: GCF_040276065.1. Taxonomy (NCBI): domain Bacteria; kingdom Pseudomonadati; phylum Pseudomonadota; class Betaproteobacteria; order Burkholderiales; family Alcaligenaceae; genus Castellaniella; species Castellaniella sp. GW247-6E4. The sequence goes on from NZ_JBELOI010000007.1 coordinate 194,576, forward strand.
CTCCCGATTCTTTCGACCTTCGGGGTTGTGCTGCTGCCAGAGCTTGAGGAAATGCTGATTGACTAGGCGCACGACATGGAAGCGGTCGGCGACGATCATGGCGTTGGGGAAGGACTGCTGGGCGATTCGGCGGTAGGTCTCGGACAGATCCATGACGATGACGCGCACGTGTTCCTTGCCTGGCAGGCGCTTCAGATAGCTGCGCAGGCTGGAGATTGCAAGTGCTCTGACACGGTGCTAGTACCTTGCGGCTCTTCAGATGGATCAACGTGGTTGCGTAGTCCTTCTGGGGTCGCAACGAGTAGTCTGGCACTTATCGAGATTATGCTTTAGGGTTATATGATAGGTGTCAGGATGTTTGTGTCCAGCGTAATACTAGCTGGACGGTGCGGCGATAGTGCTCGGCTAGTAGATGCGTCGCGCGCTTTGAGTCATGTTCCAGAGTTGCTTCGACAATTCGCAAATGTTCGCCAGTAACATCACGTTCCGTTTCGTATCTATTAGACTTCGTGTTTGCCTCACTGGCCTCGCTAATCGCTTTGGAGGAGGCAGATAATTGCCGGTAGCGTGCCGTCCTATTGCGCAGAGTTTTTGATACGTCAAGGAGAGACTCCGAATCGCAGCCGCTAATCAACACCTCGTGAAAATGGGAGTGTATCTGTTCCCATTCGTTCGTGAACCCGCTGCCTCCTTCGGCATAAATGGGAGTCTTGTTCAGGCGATGGTGTATGCTAACCAGTTTTTCTTCCCAGCCCAGGTTTCCGCTTTTGATTGATCGGCGCAAAGCTTCGCACTCCACATAGATTCTGGTCTCTGTGATGTCAACCAATTCGGATAGAGAGACGCCCGCTACAAAAAATCCCTTTTGTGCCTTGGCAATCACGAAACCACTGCTAATAAGCCTCGAAAGAGCCTCTCGGATCGGGATTGGGCCGCTTCGATAACGGACGCACAAATCCTTTATGCGTAGGTGCGCATTCGGATATAGGCTGCCATTTATGATATCGGACTGTATGGTAGCGGCAAGCATTGAAGCAGTAGTGCGAGGTTCTGCAGTTTCTAGTCCCATGAATTCAGCCTGTCAGTTCTTTAACATCCTCCCTATGAATCTCCGGCGAGTTATCTCTGGCGGCCATGTCTAAGTCGGATAACGATATCCAAAGTATATCGCAACGTTCTAGAGGCAGGTGAGTCCGTATGCGAGGCGTAGGATCACATTTGCATTGCAGTTGTCTCTGCACTACATCGACAGTACGTCCCGCGTGTCCTGCTATCGCGAACATCGGATGTCGTGCACCCGCTTCATGAGCCACGAACGTATAAGCTCAGCGATCTGATCACTATTTTTATCCATTATTGACATGTGGCTGTTGCCAAGTATGCCTCGATCTGGTAGCTCGATAAACTCGGCTCCATGTCCCATTGATTGGAGCGCCTCACTGTATTTTTTTGAAGCTAACAGATAGCGTTCCCAATGGTTAGTCACGCCATGGATATAGTCTCCCCAAAGAAAGAGATAGTTCTGCGACGTATCAGGTGAAATTTTTATCTTGCTGGGAACAGCGGGCGGCTCAATGGCTATAACGGTCCTGACAAGTTCTGGGTATTTCTGAGCGCATACCAAAGCATAATACGCTCCCTGGCTATGTCCAACTATGACCGATGGTCCCATCTTTTCCAAGAGACGGCCATAAGCCTGAATCGCTTGCTGGTCTGTATCAGTCCAGCGGGGAACGAATTGTTTCGCAAACTGTTCGAGAGATTCGACCGGGAACTGTTGATTTGGATATGCCTTTTCCCTTATGGCGGCACCATGATGCGCTCCGGGGTAGGAGCCTTTGGGGCCTAAGCGGAAGTGATGCCAAATGGCATTTAAGGAGCGGTATTCAGGCGCCTCCGGAAGCATTTGTGGATAGGCGGGGCACGAGGCACGCCCTCGCTCGAAGGCATCAGATACGACGATGTCGAAGCCTGCTCGCAAGAAATGATCCAGCCAGCCTGGCCGTCCATCAGGTGTATCTTCCCAGCAGACCCCGGTTAAACCACCTCCGTGCCAGAGTAGCAGGGGTAGAGAAAACTGGGGGTTGGTCTGCTGATAGTAACTAGCGTACATTTGTCCCAGCGCATGGTCACCATTCATATCCACGACTTCTGGTGGCTCGCCTGGCACGATTGACCGTGACTTGGGTTCGAAACCCGAGACCTCTCTGACGGTACCACCAATGTGGAACCCTTTGATGGATCGAAGCTGGATATCGGCTCCAGGCATGATTCTATACTCCTACATAGCGTTATTTGGCGGGTTGCGAAGACTGGTCTTCTACCACGGCATGATCGCAGTTGCTTCGTAGATATTCGACGCATTCATCTATCGATTTGTTCTGTGCATGAGCAGCGCGTAGCCAAGGAACTTTGTCAGGCCAGTCAACTGCCGCCCCGCAAGTGATCTTGCCTTGATTCTCGTATAGCGCCGCGAACTTCACTTTGCCGTGAGTTTCCCCTTTGATCGCAATTTCTCTGTCCGTAGCGCTCCATCGCCCTACAACTTGAATGAACTTCCCGTGCTGCCATGTCCAAAAAAAGGGCACGGCATTATATGGAATCTTTTCTTTGGGACGGGCGATATTATGTGCAACCACGCCAGCGGTCTCAGTCGCTCGGGTCCAGTGCCCATATGATGTATGGATCATCCGGGACGGATGAAACCATAATGAAACATCTCCAATTGCATAAATATCTGGAAACCCGAGGACGCCACCAAACTCGTCGCATAAGATTCCTTGATTAATGGGGATGCCACTGGTCTCTAGCCATGCGGTGTTGGGACGTACGCCGATTCCAGATACAACGACTCCTGCGCTGACCTTGCGCCCTCCGCTGAGGCTCACAATAATACCGTCCCGTCCGGCGTCTTTGGCGACCGATTCGACGGATGTGTTGCACAGTACAGTGACCCCCGCCGCAACATGCAGGCCTTGGATATACGTGCAAAATTTTGGTCCGATCGCAGTATATAAAAGTGTGGGCTGTCGTTCTATGATGGTGGCCGGCACGCCACAAGCCCGAGCGGTGCTTGCGACTTCGGAGCCAATAAACCCTCCACCAATCACAACAACAGCCCGTTTTTGCTCAATCCTACGTCGTACAAGGTTCGCTTCCCCGATTGTGCGAAACTGTGTCACTCCCTCCACCTTGTCCCACGGTGCGGCTATTGGACGGGCCCCACATGCGATTACTAGCGTTTTGTACTGGATGGTACGACCTTCACTGCAGACGACTTGTCGCTCTCTCGGATTTATCGCGATAGCCGTGACGCCGCGCATGAGGTTAAGTTTCAGCGACACCAAATCCGCGTCGCTGAGCAATTGGAAATCTGTCCGCTCTTGATCACCGGAGAGATAGGTCTTTGATAGGGGAGGTAGGTCATAGGGAAGACCGAGCTCTTCACTTAGGATGGTGATCTCTCCCATGAATCCCTCGGAACGGAGCGCCTGGCAAACTCGGATTCCCGCGACTGATCCGCCAATGACAACAACGCTCGATTCCATTTCCCCTCTCCTCGATATGGCCTTGCGATTTGATTTAGGATTTGTCTTCCGAGATGCTCAACGCGGATGTAGGACAGTTGCGTATTGCCGCCTGTGCGAGCGCAATATCATCTGGTGATTTGATGGTGGGTTTTATGACCTTGACCTTGCCGTTTGAATCAAGTTGATAAATATTTGGGGCTGTTGCCACACAGTTACCGTAGCCCATACATTTATTTAAGTCTGCAAGCACCTTCATGGTTTGACATCTCCAGTTGTCGTCTGTTGGACATGCTGTCTCAGGTAAAGATAGAGCGCGCCTTTGATGCGCGCGCTAGTTCTCACTATTCCTTGTATATGTCCGCTTGGCCCTTGTGTTCCGGCCATACGTCGTACGAGGCAATAGCCTGCGCCTCATCACTATTCAAGCCATTGGACTGCCAGAAATCCGTGGTCTCGGAGACCACTTGTTTTGGGGTTTTCGCATGTACGATTAATGTTTGCGTGTCGTCATAGGCGCAGTCTAGTGCCGTCGCAATGATCGATATATAGTTCTTAATCGACAGGTTTGGATTGGTGAATTTTGCCCACTCGCGTTGGCATGGGTGATAAATAGTCGCAATCGTATCAGCGCCGAGCGCCAGGAGCTTTTCTCTTTCTGATTCAATCAGCGTGTGAAAATGCTCTCTGCCCAGTTTCGGCGGGGTTGGATATCCACAGTCGTTACCCAGATCGGGAATTGCCGATGATCCCAGAAATGTTACACCAGGCACGGCTGCGATCAGTTGCGCCGCTCGTGCGCTGTCTTCCGGTCGACGTCCATCATGGCCATGGAGAGCGACACGGCCGCGGAATTCCTTCACCCACGGCATGCGATCACGATAGTCCATGAGGAACTCTGTCGCGTGGATGATTGGAAAACCGAGCGCCCGTTCGTTAGTGATGCGGTCTTCATACTGGTTATTACATTCTGGGCACCAGGTGACCATGACGTCCGGGTTATACTCACTCACCTTGTCCAAGGTCGAATTACCGATGTTATCTGCGGAGATGCGGTCCTTTTGTATGTCATGCACGGCGCCACAGCAAAATGAGGGCCCGCCTACCGCTACGAAGTCGATGCCAAGACGCTCGAACACGCGGGTGATTTCTACTGCTAGGTGTGCTGTTCGGAAGACGTTACATCCCAAGTACAAAACGACCGAATGACGCGGCTGTGGTTTTTTGGACGTTTCGAGCCAATTTACGTCGTCCTTTCTTACCTGCATCTTCCAGGCATTTCGCACTCTGCTAAAGTACTTTCCGTAGTCGAAATCTGTCATTTTAATGACTCCTTTGGTTGTAAAGGCTGCTGCCCTATTTAATTGGCAATCGTGGTGGGCAGCCAGGTGACGAGGCTGGGGACGAGGAACAAGATCGCGCAAACGATCAAGTCTGTTGCGATGAACGGCATGACTCCGCGGAAGACCTCGTCAGAGCGCAATCCGGGATGAGTGCCCGCGACTACGTAGCAGTTCAACCCCACGGGGGGGGTCAGGAGGCCGATTTCAATCAGCTTGACCATTAATATGGCGAACCAGACTCCATCAATACCAAGTTCATTAATGACGGGAAAGATAACCGGCATGGTCACGACGACAATTGAGATGGAGTCCAATAGCATGCCTAGCGGAATCATCATTAGTAGGAATGCGACGGTGACAAGCTTGGGATCGAGACCCAAGCTCTCTACCCATTGGACAGCAGCAGATGGTACATTGGCGAATACCAGGAAATAATTGAAGATGGAGGCTCCGACATAGATAGCCATGATGCTGCTGCTGAGCTTCGCAGCTTGAATGGATGCTGAGTAGAACGCCTCAAGGGGGTTGCCGGCCCGCCATATGGTCACGCAAACAGCAAAGAGCAAGGCAAACAACGCTCCCAGGGCCGCAACCTCGCTGACTGTGCCGAGACCTGTGTATATACCGCCAATGATGATGATAAACAGCACCGCGATGCGTCCCGCACCGAAGATCATCTGCATTTCGGTCGGTTGCTCACTATCAACCATAAGGTCGGGCAGGGTAGGAGTAGGGCGATTGGTGTCAGCGATTTGGCGTGTCTGCTCCGTCCGGGTACGTTGAACGTCTCGGCCAGCCAAGAGAGAAACTGTGATGCTGTAGGCAATAGCACTCAGTATTCCCGGGATAATGCCGGCGATCAGCAGGGCACCTATATCTTCGCCCGTGATGATCCCGTACAGGACCAATATAATGCTCGGCGGTATGAGGATTCCAAGCGTCCCGCCGGCTGCAATGGCACCTGCTGCGAGCTTGTTCGAGTATCCATACCGTTTCAGCTCGCTGATTGTTGTCCGTCCGATGGTTGCCGCTGTTGCGAGGCTTGATCCACATACTGCGCCGAAGCCTGCGCAGGCGGCGATTGCCGATATTCCCGCACTACCGGCCGTGCCCCGAAATAGCTTGTTTGCAACGGCGAAGAGCTCCTTTGCCATACCACCATGCTCGGCGTACATCCCCATCAGAATAAACAACGGGATCACGATCAACGCAAAGTTGGCCGTTGAGCTGTACAGAATGGCACCAATGGAGCTAGTAGCAACGCTTGCGTCTGAGGCGACTACTAAACCGGCGATGCCTGCCCCGGCGAGTGAGATCGCGAGCGGAATCTCGATCATTATTAGGACCAGCAGGACTCCCAAGGCAATAAGCACGGCTGTAACATCCATGGCGTATCTTCCTAAAACGTTACTGGTTTTTCTGCGGCTGCTCGTAATGTCGGCTATTGCCTATGACTCCCGTTTTCTCCAGATGATGAAAATTTCGCCATATTTTTGAGCGCATTTCTTACTGTTTCTAGTGTGAACAGCAGCAAACCGATAAATACTACTAGGCGTGCAGGCCAGATTGGGAATCGGATTAGACCGAATTGATATTCGCTAATGTCTATGGAATGCCGGAAGGAGAGGAATGCCCCGTAGCAAAGCCATGTTGAGATAAAGGCCGAAATCAGCTTCGATATAATATTAATAAATTGCCTTGGTTTTGTCCTTATTGACCGGGTCATCAAGTCCACTGCTATGTGCTCATTCGAGCGTTCAGGTGCTGATAGTCCTAGAAATATGATAATCACCATCAACAATGCCGTTCCCTCCACCAAACCTGGCATGGAGGTACCAAAATTTCGCAACGCAATATTCAGGCTAATTAGAATCATCAGCCCAATTGTGAATAAGGTTGAGGACATTGCGGATATGGTGCTCATCGCCGCGAGAGCTCTATCTGCCAGCACGCCAATTGATCGCACCATATCTGCTTGTCCTATTAAGTTAATTAGAAATTGCCAGAGATATCGCAGCAACGAAGTGCATCCGTATTCCTCATTGCATGCACTTGTCTACTGACGAGACATAATGACTAGATTGTGCGATCTTTGCGACGGTAGCTACGTATTCGTTATAGAATTTTTCTGCTTGATCTTTGTTTTTCTGCGTCTTCAGCCAATCTGTTTTAAATTGGGAGCCGACTTCTTTCTTCCATTTGCTGATTTCTTTATCGTCGAGTGCAGAGATCTTAGTATCCTTGGACTTGACGGTCTTGCAGACTTCTGCGCCTGTTGCTGCGAGGTTGCGCGGAGCGATAGTTCTCTGTGCCTCTTTAGTTGCACGCGTAATTGCCTCACGATCGGCTTCTGACAATGCTCTCCATTTCTTCAGGTTCATAATCGAAACGAACATGAAATATCCGCCGATGCCTGGTTCTGTGATGTATTTCGTTACGCGGTCTAGGCCGTATGATTTCAGTCCTTCGAACGGAATACTGATGTAGCCATCGATCACACTGTGCTGCATGGCTTCAAAGGTATCAGGACCAGCGATACTGACGGGGGTTGCCCCAATAGCTGAAACAGCTTGGGCGGCGTAGCCCAATGCCCGTATCCTTTTACCCTTCAGATCGCTCAGTTGGGTAATTGGAAAACCAGTGCCCAGGACGCTGGGGGGCTGGGGGAAGAACATGAGAACATGAACGCCATTTTTCTCCCACTCAGCTCTGAAATCGTCGTTCTTCTCATAAAGCTCCTGAAATGCCAAAGACTGCGCTTCCGCGTTGGGAGCAAGAAATGGAATAGAGACGATTGTGGACAGGGGTAGCTGCGCGGGGTTATATGAGGGGCCAGTACCGCCTAAATCAGCCCGCCCCTGAGCGACGCCATCGAGTACATCTTTAACCGGCATCAGGGCTCCGCTAGTAAACTGCTGCACGGTGATATGGCCGTTGCTTTCCTTTGCGACCAGTTGCCCCCATTCTTCGATTGTCTTGGACTCTGCAGCTTGTGGGCCTAGATACATTGCAAATTTCAGCTTCTGAGCGTTTTTTGCTGTATCTGTCTCAGCAAAACTTGAGGCGCTGTGTAAGCTGATGAAACCGGCTGATAGGAGCACCATGGTGGTGGCAAATCTATGTATTTTCATCGTTAATCACCTATAGAAAGGTTGATTTCTGTGTTAACTGAGCCCGACAATTGCTTCGATTTCTATCTTCATGTCAGGCATTGCCAGATTCTTGACGCCAATCAGTGTGCTTGCTGGGCGTGTGTCTCCAAAGAATTCTTTCCGGACAGGGTTTATCTTGGTCCTGTCATTAACATCTAACAGATAAACAGTCACGCGCAGGATATTCGATGGCTTAGCCCCAACGGCGTCTAGGAGTGTCTTCATGTTCCTAAAGACTTGTCGGCATTGTTCGACGACGTCATCGCCTCCGACGACTTTGCCGTTGCTATCTAACGCAGCAATACCAGATACATAGACGGTTTCGCCGAAACGTACTGCATCGGTATAGTGACTAATCGGGTCTCCCAGGTTGGAAAGCCGGATTTCTTGCCTATCCTTATTACCCATACTTGCCTCCTTATAGATATTGAACTTCCTTCCATGGAAGTATTCAGGTGATCTCTCATCGGATTGTCTTGGCAACTACTTAATATTGGTGAGGTATTTTGGTGGCTGCTATTCGTCCTGGATGCTGTTGTGCAGTACTCCGAGATGTTCAATTTCGATTTCCACGATGTCTCCGCCTTTCATATAAAGGGTAGGCTTTCGGCCAAGACCAACGCCGGCCGGTGTGCCGGAAAATATAATGTCACCCGGCTCAAGAGTCATCGCGTTACTGATGTAAGAAATGATGGCGGCGACGCTGTACATCATGTTGTCGGTACGATCCGACTGCACAACTATGCCGTTCAGCCGGGTCTCGATTTTTAGGCCGCTGGCGCCTGGAGGTAATTCATCCGCCGTTGTTACGTAAGGCCCCCAGGGGCCTGTGCCATCAAAGTTCTTTCCGATCGCCCATTGTGGCGTCCTGAATTGGTAATCCCGTACGGAAATATCATTGCCTATGGAGTAACCAAACACGTAGTCCAGGGCCTCGCCCTCTGGGATTCGGCGCCCTTTGCGACCTATCACCACAACCATCTCGCCTTCAAAATCTAGCGAATCGCTATCGTGTGGCCGCACAACAGGCGCTCTGTGGGAATTCAAACTGGTGGTTGTGCGTAGAAATAGGGTCGGATACTTGGGTGGTTCGTAGAGGCTTTCTTGCGCGTGATCCACGTAGTTCAGGCCGATGCAAATGATTTTTTTGGGCGCGACTATAGGCGGAAGGAGGGTGATATCGGATTCGTTCGCGGTCTTCGCATCGATAAAGAGAGCTTGTAGGTCGTCGACTGCAAGGCCCCGTCGCAGGAATGCACCGAGATCCATTCCTCGTTCTCCGATTAGTTTCAGCCTTCCGCTGGAGGGAGACACGACACACAATGCACCTTCGATGAGTGCAGTCCCTAATCTCATATATTTCACCCAAAAGAATATATTATTTTCTATAGTGTATATCCTTGCTTATTGGAGAGAATCCGTGTTTTCCCTAACGGATAACGTGCCACAACCCGAGCGAAGACCCAGCTCCATATCAGAAATCGGCTGTGCAAAAAGAAGTTGGAGATTAGCGCTGGCTACTCGGATGAGGTGCGTAGACCATCGTCGCCTCTCCGTTGGTAGCACCTCCCGCCACCCGACAGAGCAGCGCATACGGGCCCGATAGGGATGGAAGCCTTACTCGTACGTATGGGAGCAGATAGATGCCCGGGCCAAGGCCTGCTTCATCAAATCTGTCGGCAGAGCGGGCGGCCTGAGAGATGTCATCAAGAAACTGAAAGAGATGAAGGAATTTCTGCGCATAATCCGACCTAGAGAGCATCAGGACAGCAGCTATCTGAGTCGTAAAAGTAACAAATTGTCATCGGCCGAGCTTGGCTCAAATAACCTAACGGAGAATGGATTTCTCCCAAGGAGAGCATGACGAATTCGCAGGGCGACGACATCATCATCGCGACGTCGACATCGTCCGGATATAGGCGCCCTGCAGAAACGCTATCTACCGGCGGCGCCGGTAGTCATCACGCACGTAGTGGGTGCGCCATGGGAAACCCTGGCCAGGCTTCGGGGCTGGCGCGCCAATGCGATCGCGGGTAATTCGTTTTGTCGCCCAGGGCATGCTGGGCATGCAGCCCCCAGCGGGGATCATCCAGGACGGCCCGCCCGATCCCGGTTAAGTCTGCCTGCCCCGAGGCCACGATGTGCTCGGCCTGAGTCGGCGTCACAATCAGGCCCGCCGCCAATGTCGTGATCTGCGCATCCTTGCGCACGCGCTCGGCCAAGCTGACTTGGTAGCCCGCAACCATCGGGGGCAGTTGTTGGGCACGTGTGTTGCCGCCGCTGGACACGCTGATGTAGTCGACGCCCAGCCCCTTCAGCGTCTTGGCAACCGCCACCGTCTCGTCGATCACGATCCCGCCTTCGATCCAGTCGGTCCCGTTCAGCCTGAAACCCAGGGCCTTGTCGGCGGGCCAGACCGCCCGCACCGCGCGGGCGATGGTCGTCGCCAAGCGCATGCGGTTTTCCAGCGAGCCTCCGTATTCATCCCGTCGCTGATTGGCCACGGGCGATAGAAACGAGCTGACGAGATAGCCGTGGGCGCCATGGATCTCGATCAGATCGAAGCCCGCCCGATCCGCCCGCCGGGCCGCCGCTACGAAGGAGTCGACGATCGATTCGATGTCGGACCGCGACAGCTCATGAGGGGTCGGCCAGCGGTCATTGTGGGTCGAGGGCGAGGGGCCGCTGGGCAGCCAGCCGCCGGCGTCCACCGGGACAGGGTTGGGGTTGTCGAAGGGTTGCGACGAGGCTTTGCGCCCGGCGTGCGAGAGCTGGACACCGAACTTTGCCGGAGAAAACGTGCGGATGCCCGCGAGCAATTCGGTGAACCGGGCTTCCTGTTCACTGTTGTACAGGCCGAGGTCGTTCGGACTGATGCGGCCGGTGTCTTGGACGCCGGTGGCTTCGATGATGACCAGGCCAGCGCCCGAGGTCGCCAGGTTTCCATAATGCATGATGTGCCAGGGCCGCAGCAGGCCGTCGCCCTGGGCGACATACTGGCACATCGGTAGCACGACGACGCGGTTCTGAATCCGCAGGGGCCCAATGGACAGCGGGCTGAATAGAATGCTCATGAAAGGGCGTTCCCCGGCAAGGCAGGTGGACGACGGTCGATTCTAGCCCAACAGGGCGTACAGCGGATCGTCCTTGCCGCGTGTGGCCAGTTGCATGTGGGCCGAGAAAGGCGCATCCCCGGGCGAATCCTCGAGGAGCAGGGACTCGTAGGCCACGACGCGCTTGGCGATCCGCCAGGCGCCTTCGCGCTTTTCGAAGCGGTCCAGATAGCGGCATCGGACCTGTGTCTGTTGCCCGCTGCCACCCACGGTCAGGCCGACGTCAGAGGTCGAGGCCGCGCCGCCGCTCTTGAGCTTCTGGTAGGTTACGCAATACGTCTCGACCAGGGCCACGGTATCGCTTTCCCAGTCGATGATGCAGTTGCCTAACAGGTGCATGGATTGCGCGACCCCTTCGTGGCGCCGCGTCATCCATTGGATCAAGCCGTCGATGTCGCCGTTGTAGGGGCCGTGATAGTCCATGGCGTCCGTGTGATAGGCGCCGCGCACCAGATCGAAGTCGCGCCGATCCACGCCGCGGCAGTACTGCTGCAGGGCGTCCTTGATGTCGTGTTCCGCGGCCAGCCGCCGCAGAAAGGTGTCGTGATCGTTCATGAGGAATCCTTTGTTGAAAAAATCGGGCATCGTGGGCAGGGGCGCACGATGCCCGAACGGTCAGCGGGCCGCCGCGGCATCCTGGGCGGCCGATGCGCCGGCGATGCGGCCGATGGTCAAGGCGTTGGCGATCGAGTTGCCGCCGCCTACGTATCGGTTGCCCAGCACGCCGCCGCCGGCCTCGCCCGCCGCGTACAGTCCCTTGATCACCGTACCCCGCAGGTCGCGGACGCGCGCTTCGGTGTCGATGGCCAGCCCCGTGTGGGTGCACACCAGTTCGGCGGGGCAGGTCCGCGCGGCATAGTAGGGTGCCAGGGCGATCGGATCGAGGGGGCGGTCGTCGCCCTTGTTGTGCATGGTGGCCTGGCGCAGGAAGTCCGGGTCGACGCCGTTGGGAAGCTGCTCGTTCCAGCGCTCCACCGCGGCCGTCAGGCGATCGGCCGGCACGTGCATCTTTGCGGCGAGTTCGTCCAGGGTTTGCGCGCTCAGCATCGCCCCTGTTTCGGCATCCTCCGCGATGCGTTCCTTGTTCCAGTGCGCGTAGCCCTCCGGCAGGGATGTCCGGGCCTTTTCATCGAACACGTTCCAGACCGAACCGCCGTTGTCCCGCACGATGCCCGGGGATACGGCGTATGGGATGTCCTCGTTCATGAAGCGATCGCCCGACTGGTTGATGTAGATCCTCGAGCGCGGCGGAAAGCCCGACTGCCAGTGATGCAGCCGTTGGATGTAGGACGTGACCATCAGCAAGCCCTGGCCGTGGCCCGTCAGGGCGGCCCGGGCCGATTCGGCAAACCGGATATGGTCGCCCCGGCTGCCCGGCGCCGCCACGATGAACAGGTCCTCGCCGGCGGTCAGCGTTTCCGGGTAGTACAGCCGGCGCAGATGACTGTCGTGGGCCAGCCCGCCGCTGGCCACGATCACCGCGCGGGTTTCGATCAACTCGCCGCCGATCTTGATGCCATGTACCTGTCCGTCCTGCACGACCAGGTCCTCGACGCGATTGTCCAGGAATAGGTCGATGCCTTTGTCCAGCCGCTGCTGGTTCAGGACGCTGATCAGGCCATACCCCTGGTCCTTGGGCACGTGGCCACGCCAGATGTCCTCGACGCCCGCCTGCATCAGGCCGGGATCATGCGCATTGGTCGAGAATTTCGACGGAAAGTCCACGCCCAGCCCGATCAGCCATTCCAGGGTCGGCCCCGATGCCTCGCAAAAACGCTGGATCAAGCCGGGTTGCAAGCGCCACTGGTTGAGGTCCATGTAGTGCTGGAAGAAACGGGCAGCGGAATCCTCGATGCCGAGGGCGCGCTGCACGCTGGTGTCCGCAGCCGTGAACATGCCGGCGGAAAGTTGTGTGGATCCGCCGATTTCCTTTTCGGATTCCAGCACCGCCACGCTGGCGCCATGCTCGGCGGCGGACACCGCCGCGGCGAGCCCGGCGCCGCCGGCGCCGATGACAATGACGTCCCAATTGCTCATAAGTCGCCTCCCTTGGATCGTTTGGCTGCTTCGTGGCGGATTCGCCAGTAGGTTCCGGCGGCGATCAGGCCGCCATCGATTGTCAGCTCGCTGCCATTCAGATAGGACGATTCTGGAGACATCAGGAAGACCACCGCCGCACTGATTTCGGCGGGTGTTCCGGCCCGCCCGAAGGGGATGGATTCGAGGGAAGACGCGACGAAGGCATCCGCATTGGACACCATGGGTGTATCGATCAGGCCGGGATGGATGGAGTTGGTCCGGATTCCCCAGGGTGCGTATTCCCCGGCGGCGCTCTTTGTCAGGCCGCGGACCCCCCACTTGCTGGCTCCGTAGGCCGCGCCATGGTAGCCGAGCTGGCCCGAGATGGAGGAGATGTTGACGATCGACCCGCCGCCGCTGTCGCGCATGAGCGGCGCCATCGCGCGCATGCCGAAAAATACGCCGTTCAGATTGACGCTGATCACCTTGTGCCAGTTTGCATCATCGGTGTCGTTGATGCCATGACGGTAGGAAACGCCCGCATTGTTCACCAGGCCGGCCAGGCCACCGAACGCGCTCTTGATGTGAGCCGCCAGGGCGTTCCAGGCGCCGGAATCCACCACATCCAGGACATGGCCGCTGACGGATCCGCCCTGCGCCTGGATCGCGCGCACCGTCGGCGTCGTGTCCTTCAGGTCTGCCACGCACACGTGCCAGCCCGCCTTGGCCAGGGCCTCGGAGTGCGATGCGCCCATGCCTTGGGCGCCGCCTGTGACCAGCACTACGCCCTTGTGGTCAGCCATGGCGGGATCCCCCGTCCACGCCCAGCGTCTGGCCGGATACGTAGGATGCCGAATCGGACACGAGGAAAAGCAGGGCGTTGAACACCTGTTCGGGCGTGCCGATGCGTCCCAGCGGGATCGTCGACAGAGCCTTGGCCATGGCCTCGGGGTTCTCTTTGACCCAATTCGTCATCTCGGTGTCGATGAAGCCGGGCGCCAGGCCGTTGACCCGGATGCCCTGATCACCCAATTCCACCGCCAGGGACTGCGTCAGGTTGTGGACCGCCGCCTTGGACGCCGAGTAGATCGGCCGGCCGCGCCTGACCCGGAAAGCGGCTACAGAGGCCATATTGATGATGACGCCACCGTTTTGCATGGCCTGTGCGGCGGCCTGTGCGCCGAAAACCACCCCGTCGACATTGACGCCGAAGGTGCGATCGATTTCTTCGGGGGTGACGCCGGCGATGGGGGTCTGGGGAAAAACGCCCGCATTGCTGACCCAGATGTCCAGGCGCCCGAAACGCGCCTTGGCCTCGGCCGCGATCTTGAACAGCTCGTCGCGCTGCGACACATCGCAGCGCAGGGCGGTCAGTGATCCTGTGCCGTCAGCGGCGAGGCGGCCGTCCTGGCGGGCGGCATCGAATGTTTGTTGCAAGAGATCCTGGTCGAGGTCCACGCCGATGACGTGCACGCCCTGATGCGCCAGCCCGAGCGCAAAGCATGCGCCCATTCCTCGGGCCGCTCCCGTGACGACGGCCACGCGACCAGCGAGCTCCGGATACCGGACGCCGCCCAGGCCGCTACCGGGATGTGTCGATTGATGTTCCACGTTTAACCCTTTGAAAAATATCCATGAATCCGTGCAGCCCCGCGGGATCTGGCGGGCTGCCGGAGTCGAGCCTGCCGGCTCAGTATTCGACCTTCCTGTGGCGGATCAGCCACCCATCGGCTGACTTTTCCAATTGGTCGATGTTCGTCACGATGCGCAGAATCCGGGCCTGTTTCCGTTCGATGTCGGTGCCGACGATCATCACGTACGCGCGCACTTGGGCGGAGGATCCATCGCATTCGGTCACCCAGATGTTCTCGATGACGTGGCGGTGGCGCTCGCCCGCCTGTTGCGCGGACTCGCTGAACCGGCGCGAAATATCCGCGAGCTGGTCGTGCCCGATGGCGGGTTCCCCATAGGTGGGAGAATGAAACTCGCCGTCCGCGGTGAAGGTTTGGGCCCAGCCCTCGTGTTGGCCCGTATCGATGAGATGGGCCTGCTTGGCGTAGAGGTTCCGCAGCACGGCGATCTGGGTTTCATCCTGGCTGTTCATAGTCGATCCTGAATAACAACCGCGCCCCAGGGCCTGAGCGGCCCGAGGGCGCTCATGGTTTTACTGAGCGATGAGCTGGTCCAGGTTGACCTTGCTGTAGATTTCCTTTTCCAGCAAAGCGGCAACCGCGTTCGCGTCCTCGCGATCGATGGTGCCCAGCAGATCGTGCCATTTGGTTTCGAGCGCCGTGTATTCGGCGATCATGGCCGACGGGTCCGCGACGCCGCGGTCCTTTATGGCCTTGGCGGGCAGCTCTTTGATGTAGCTCGACTGGAATGCGTGCAGGGCGTCGACCAGGTCCTGATCAGGCTGAATAACCTGGATTTTCTTTTCAGCCATCGCCAGGGCTTCCTTGGCGCGCGCGGCATAGCCGATCTGCTGATCCGCCTGGCCCTTGGCCATATACGTGATCATGGCTTTCTTGTTCTCGGGCGACAGGCTCGTCCAGAACTCGGGGTTCAGCACATAGATAGCGCCCGGTACGGCGCCCATGTCCAGGCGGGTGATGGAGGAGGCAACCTCGATGAACTTCGAGTTGATCAGGTTGGGGACCTCGGCCATGGTGCAGTCGACCGAGCCGCGCGACAGGCCGGTGTACACATCGCCGATGGGGACCGAAACGGGCACGCCGCCGATGCTTGCCACCCAGTCGGTCTGGGTGCCGCCCGCCGTGCGGATCTTTTTGCCCTTGGCGTCGGCCAGCGACTTGATGGGCTTGGCGCACATGAAGTTATAGGCGGGCGTCGAATAGCCGCCGGCAAACAGGACCTTTTGCTTTTGCCATTCTTGGATCAGGTCTTTGTTGGTGAGATTGATTTCCGTGTAGGCGAAGGCTGCCGCCATCGGATCCTTGACCAGGAAGCCCAGATCGACCAGCACGTTGTTCAGCGGCAGCTCTGCCGGGGTGTATCCGGGGTATACGATTCCCAGTTGGGCCGTCCCGTCGCGCAGCGCCTGGATGGTGGCCTTGGCGGGCACCAGCGTGCCGCCCGAATAAACCGTGAACGAAATCCCGCCGTCGGTGGCTTTCTTGAGCCCCTCGGCGAACTTCTGATAAGGCTCGGCGTTCAGCGTGTGAATGGGCTGCAGCCAATTCGTCGCCCGGTACGTCGTGGCCAAGCTGGCGGACGAGAAGGCGAGACCGGCGATTGCAAGCATCAGGACAGACTTTTTCATGGGTTTCCTTTGATAAATTTCAGATCCCTTGTGGTGGCGATCGTTTGGATGAGAATGGGGCTCCGCCTACTTCATCAGTGAAGGCAGCCAGAGAGTCAGGACTGGGAAGGCGATCATGCAGGCCACGACGAAAACGTCGCAGATGATGAACCACGTGACGCCCTTGAAAATCGTCCCCAGCGCGACCGACTTTCCGAGGCTCGAGCGGATGACATAGACATTCAGGCCCAGAGGCGGCGTGATCAGCCCGATTTCCAACAGCTTCACGACCAGCACACCGAACCAGATCATGTTGACGTCATAGCCCTCGAGCAGGGGGGCCAGCACGGGCAGCGTCAGCAGCATGATGGAGATGCTCTCCATGAAGCAGCCGAGTATCAGGTACACGATGCAGATCAGGATGATCACGGCGGCAAAGCTGTAGCCGTCCAGTGAGCTTGTCACCCACACCGGGAGGGTCGACAGAGCAATGAAACGCGAGAAGATCGCCGCGCCCACCACGATGATGAAGATTGCGGATGTGCTGACTGCCGTGTCGAACAAGGCTTTTTGCGCGACCCTCAGGTTGAACTGCCGCCTGGCGGCGGCGATTACGACCGCCAGGAACGCGCCGACGGCACCGGCCTCGGTTGCGGTGAAGATCCCGGTAAAGATTCCGCCGAGCACCCCGACGATGAGCAGCGGCAGCGGCCAGATGTCCCGGATTGCTTCCTTGCGGTCCTCGGCCGTGAAAGCCTCCTGCGCACGGGGGGCGAGCGCCGGATTGATTTTGCAGCGCACCGTGATCATGACGATATACGCGATTGCCGAGAGGATCCCCGGAATCACGGCGGCGACGAACAAGGCGCCGATCGAAAGGTCCGTGATCAAGCCATAGATGATGAGCAGAACGCTGGGCGGGATCAGGGATCCGAGCGTGCCGGCAGAGGCGACGGAGGCGGTGGCGAGCGACGGGAGGTAGCCGGCCTTCAGCATTTCCGGGACCGCGATGCGGGAAAACGCCGCCGCCGTGGCCACGCTCGAACCGCTCGCGGAGGCGAACAGGGCGCTGGCCATGACGGTCGCGGAGGCCAGGCCGCCGGGCACGTGTCCGAGGAAAATCCTCGCGGCGCGGAACAGGCCACGCGTCAACCCGGCGGCGGATGCGAAATAGCCCATCAGTAAAAACATCGGGACGGCGGAGAGGTTCCAGTCCCCCACCAGTTCATAGGGCACCGCCTTGGCTACGCCGATCGCCGGTTGCAGCCCGATGATCAGGAGTATCCCGAGAAACCCGACCAGCCCCATCGCGATCCCGATGGGAAAGCGCGTGGCAATGAATACCAACAACAGGACGATGCCGAGAATGCCGACAAGCAAGGGATCCATCAGGGTTCCTCAAATTTGATCTGGAAAGTCGGATGTGCCATCCGCAAATTCATGCTTCAAGGGGCCTTGCCCCGTCAAGATGCGGGTCAGCTGGAGCAGGGCGACAAGTGCTCCCAGGGCCAGACCGATCGGCAACAGGAAACGGCTGGGCCATGTGATGACATCCCAGGTGCTGGCGTCGAACTCGCCGATTCGGTAGGCGTGCATCGCGGGCGCCCATAGGAACCAGGCGAGAAAGCCGTAGCAGATCACCGTCGCCGCGGCGCCCATCGCCGCCATGAGCATGCGGATGGGCTTGGAGGCGATCCCGTAGAGCAGCTCGACCACGATGGCTTCGCCGCACACCTCCACCCAGGCGAGCGGCAGGAACACGATCGCCACCATGTAGTAGCTGGCCACGATGGTTTCGTTCCCCGGAATCGGCTCGTGGAGCAGATACTTGCCCGCCACATCCAGAGTGACCTGGATCATCATCAGGACCAGCGCCGTTGAGCACACCAGAACCAGGGCGTGGCTGGCTCTCATGATCAATTTATCCATTGTGTTTTCTCTTGGTCGGGCGACCGCTGGTTGCGCGGTTTGAATCCCGCTTCATGTATACATGTAATCTGGAAATCTCGATTTTTCGGCTGATTTTCGCCAAAAAACCTTAACAGATATCAATTGTGCATACATGAATTCGTTCTGTTCATTAGTGGTTTCCCTAGTTTTACGTCTTTTTTATGGGAATTTCTCATGGGGTTATCTTCTTAATGTATACATGAATCTAATGAATCCGCTTTGCCGCTCTGGAAAACCGCCGGATTGTCGTCAGCAATAGGCGCCGTGTGGGACGCCTTCCGGCCTGGCTGCCCGAGGTGCACGTCCTTAGCGCGTGGATCAAGATCGGTCGCGCGAGTCGGTTCCGGCCAAACCTGTCGGCGACGACAATATGTTGCTGCGTCGAATTTCCTTACCATAGGAGCACTTTATTGCGCCCGTAATCCGAAAATCCATGGAAGTCCATTGATTTAAAAGAATTTTTTGGCGCGCCACACTACATCAAGAGCATCGACGCAATGGCTATTCAAGTCGCAACGGTTACATTGATCATCGGTCAGGCCTGGCTCAAGCAAGCCAACGGCGAGCGCATTCCTCTCACGGAGGGCATGACGGTTTCGCAGGGGGCCGAGATCGTCACCGGCGATGGCAGCACTGTCCGGCTAGAGATGGCCGACAGCGACCCCATCTACATCGGCTCGGATCGCGAATTCCTGTTCGGCTCCGACGTGATCCAAAGTGATGTGAACGCCATCGATGCGGCGATTCACGGTCTCGACAGTTCGACGACCGGCATCCTGGCGAGGTTGCTGGGCACGGGCGAGGACCTCTTCACGGCCATTCAGTCCCTGAACCTGCTCTCCGACAGCGATGAGGGCGCGACCGGTCGGGCGGATGTCTATGCATCGGACCCGGCCGAACGCAGCACCGACAACCTCGTCCATCTCCTGAATCTGCTGGAAACGACCGGTGCGATCGCCGATCGCTTTGCACGGATCGCCGAGCCCAGCCGCCCCCTGGTCAGCGAATTTCCGCATACCGTCCCGAACGATGGCCACCTGTCGTCGGATCGGTTCGACCGTCAGGGTCCCGACAATACCGCGGGCACGCCCGGTTCCAGCAGCGTGCCGGACGCCACCCCCGGCATCCCCTTCCCGACCTTGACGCCCGCATTTGCCAGCATCAGCGTGGGTACGATCACCGGCGACAATGTCCTGAATCTGCGTGAGTCCCGCGACTACGTCCTGGTGTCCGGCCGGGTGGGCGGCGATGCCAAGGCAGGCGATATCGTCACGTTGGATGTGGGCGGGAACGCCTACCAGACCGTTGTCGCGGGTGATGGCAGCTGGTCCGCGCATGTGCCCGGCTCGGCCCTCGAGCAGCAGGGCTCCCTGCATGCGGCCGTCACCGCCACTAATGGCAGCAGCAGCGTGACCGCGGCGGTATCCCGGGATTACGGCGTGGACACCAATCCGCCCGACGTGGACATCCGGATCGAGCAGATCGACCGGGTGGATTCTGCCGGGGGAGTCACCGCTTCACTTGCGGCTGTCGAGCCCCGCTATATCGTCAGCGGCACGCTGGATTATGAGGCGGGGGCCGACATCGCGGTGACCGTCCAGGTCAACGGCCGGGCCTACGAAGCCGCCCTGGACGGCGATGGGCACTGGTCGATATCCGTGCCGGCATCCGAGTTCGGCTACCAGGGCGAGGTCTATGCCATGGCCACCGCGACCGACGCGGCCGGCAACAGCGCGAGCACCTCAGTGACGCACGATTACGCCCTCAACACCCCGCCGACCGCGACCGATGGCCGGATCCTGGGAGTCGAGGATACGCCGCGGGTGCTGGCGTGGGACGAATTCAACGTCAAGGACGACTCGCCGTCGGCGGACCAAGGCATCCTCATCACCGGTCTGCCGGCCGACGGGGTCCTGCAGTTCAACGCGGCCGCGCCCGGCGAGGCGCCGGCGTGGACCACCATCCAGCTCTCGGACGGGCGCTACGAGATTTCGCGGGCAGACATCGAGGCTGGGCGGCTGCGCTTCGTGCCCGATGCACACGAGTCTGGCTGGGATTCCTCGGCGGGCGATGCTGTGGGCAACAACCAGGCCGATTACGCGCATATCACGTATCGGCCATCGGATGGCGAGTTCGAAGGCCCGGCAGCCACTCTGGTGGTAGACATCGCGCCGGTCGCCGACGCGCCGCAGATGCATTTCGAGGTCGTCTCCAGGGACACGATCCAAGCCCTGCCCGAGGCCAGCTACACCCTGGACGGCGGAATCGTGATCACGACGGCCGATGGCGCATACACCGTCAGCGGCCTGGGTACCGGGCAACTGATGTTGCCCCCGTTTGCGGCGAATACCGGCGGCAACATCAACCCGAACGATGCCACCCAGGGCCAGACAGACGTCATTGCGCTCATTGGCGATTTCAATACGCTGGTCGTCGGCCGGGACGGCCAGGCGTGGCAACCGCTGTATGGCATCAATGGCGAGAACCGGGATTATGTATTTCTCAGCAAGTCCCATGATCGCTACGAACTGACGAACGCAACCTATAACCAGGGATTCCTCAACGGTCGACTGACCGACCTGGATAGCGGACTGTCGATCACTCTGAACAATGTCAAGGGCTTGATCTATGGGGACGGGCATTCCAGCAGCAACATCAGCATCGGCTATCAAGAGACCGGGCAGTCCCATGATGAAGTGACGCTGAGCCTGCATGTGGGCCTGCTGGACACCGATGGCAGCGAAACGCTCTCGGGCGTGACGTTGACCGGAATCCCTGAGGGCGTGGCGGTCGAAGGCGCGGTGAGCCTGCCCGGTGGTGACTGGTATATTGCCAATCCGGACGGTCTGCAGGCCATGAATCTGACGCTGGTGCTGCGGGTGCCAGAAGGCACCGCGCCCTTCGCGGTCACTGCGCAGGCAAGCTCGACCGAAGACGGCGCGGCCACCGCCGCGACCAGCAGCGTAACCATCGAACCTGGCGGCGGCTCAGGGATCGATGTGTCCGTCGCCATGGCACCGGTCGCGGGCGACGGGGTCATCAACGCCACTGAAGCGAGCGCGCCGACGATCGCGCTCAAGGGGACGATTACCTCGGAAGGCGGCATATCGATCGCCGTGATCCTGACCGTCAACGGCCACGACTACGCTGCGACGATAGACCCCCAGTCCGGCACCTGGACAGCCGACATCGCCACCGCCGACCTGCTGGCGGACTCCATGGTCGTGATCCGGGCGACCTCCGCCGATGCGGCAGGCAACAGTACGACCGCGACGACCTCGCACCTTTATGGCATAGATATCGCCGCCCCGGAATTGACCATTGCCGTGGATCCGATCACTGCGGATAACCTCGTCAATGTCGCTGAGTCCGGCGAGCCGGTGGATGTGTCCGGCGCGGTGTCTGGTGAGTTCAATGAAGGCGATGTTGTCACCCTGACGGTTGGCGGCACCTCGCTTACAGGCACAGTGGGTGCTGATGGCACTTGGACGATCGCGGTTGCTGGATCTGACCTGGCTGCTGCTGGCTCTCTGAGTGTGTCGGTCACGACTGCGGATGCGGCTGGCAATAGCACGACTTCGACGACGACCCATTCCTATGGCGTAGATACGACTGCACCTGAGCTGGCGGTGTCTGTGGATCCGATCACTGCTGACAACGTCATCAACGCCGCCGAGTCTGGCGCTGCGACGATTGCGGTGTCGGGTACGGTTGGTGCCGAGGCGGGAGCGTCGACCACGGTGACGATCACGGTCAATGGCCAGGATTACACAGCCACCGTGGATACCACGAACGGCACCTGGGCTGTGGATGTTGCGACCGATGATCTGTTGGCTGATAGCGCGGTGGCTGTCAGCGCGACGTCTACCGATGCGGCTGGCAACGGCACGACGGCCACGGTTAGCCACGATTACTCGGTTGACACGACTGCGCCTGAGGTGACGGTCTCGGTTGATCCGGTGACTTCGGATAACGTGGTCAATGCCGCAGAGTCTGGCACGTCGGTGGATGTCACTGGCACGGTGACGGGAGAGTTCAATGAGGGTGATGTCGTCACCCTGACGGTTGGTAACACCTCGCTCACAGGCGCGGCTGGTGCCGATGGCACGTGGACGATCGCGGTTCCTGGATCTGACCTTGCGGGCTCTAGCTCGCTTGACGTCTCGGTCA